>NZ_KV794536.1:161643-269758 GCF_001808785.1 Streptococcus sp. HMSC077D04
TTTGCTCTTTGATTTTCATTGAGTATTATTCTCAGGCACAAAGCCCATTTCCAAAAAAATAAGCCGCCTGATTGGGCGACTTTATTTTTTATAGGGAGATTATTATGAAAAAGTTTTAGGAGTTTAAGTTAAGGTCTTCTTAACTTATGGACTTAGTATACACTTCCTAGCTTAAAGTTTCCTTAAGTATTTTTAAAAATCAAATTTTTCCATTTTTCCTGCCAATTTTTCTTGGATAATCGTGTTTGATAGAGAGCCATTCGGTCTTCATTTTCTAAGAAATGAGGAGTGGGACGAACTTGAAAATTCAAAATATCCTCCAAACCATAAGGTGCATAGAGTTCAAAATCGGATTCTTCATTCAAGCGTAGTCCAACAGCCGTACATTGTTCTGGATACTTACTCATAGCATCACGGGAACTGGTATAGGGAGCAGTATGAGGGCTGTGCTGGTACATATAGACTTGATTTTTCAATTCCCACTGGTACTGAGGAAAGTCCTCTCTCAGTTTTTTCTCTAGGGACAAGGTTTCCTCATAAGAAATATCTGGATCAAAGAAAATCACATCTACATCTGTTTCACAGTCAAAAGGGGATTTGTCTGACAAGAGATTCCAGATGAAATTTCTGACAGAACCTGCTGCCAACCAGGAATCTTTCAACTCCAGGTTTCGGATGATAGTCAGAATAGCCATCATATCTGGATTTTTTCTAAAATCCTCTAGAATTTCTTGCTTATTTTTCATTGTATTCATAACCTAAGTGATCATATGCCTTAGCAGTCGCTACCCGTCCAGATCGCGTCCGCATGATAAAGCCTTTTTGGATTAAGTAAGGCTCATACATATCTTCAACTGTCTCACGTTCTTCTGCTATGTTAACAGAAAGAGTTCCTAAACCGACGGGACCACCACCGTACATCTCAATCATGGTGCGAAGGATTTTCTGGTCCACATAGTCCAAACCTTCATGGTCAACATCCAGCATAGTCAAAGCCTTATCGGTAATAAGATCATCGATAACCCCATTCCCCATTATCTGGGCAAAATCACGCACACGCTTGAGGAGACGATTGGCAATACGAGGGGTCCCACGACTACGTAGGGCCAACTCAGATGCTGCCTCATGGGTGATTTCCATCTCAAAAATATCTGCCGTCCGCTCGACAATTTCTGTCAAGTCAGCATGAGCATAATACTCCATATGTCCCGTAATCCCAAAACGTGCCCGTAGAGGATTTGACAGCATACCAGCCCGAGTCGTCGCACCAATCAAGGTAAAAGGTGGCAACTCCAAATGAACGCTGCGACTGCCTTCACCAGCACCAATCATGATATCAATGTAGAAGTCCTCCATGGCACTATAAAGCACCTCTTCCACAGACATGGGCAAGCGATGAATCTCATCAATAAAAAGGACATCCCCAGGCTCTAAGTCATTCAAAATCGCTACCAGATCTCCGGCTTTTTCAATGACTGGACCCGAAGTCTGCTTGATATTGACACCTAGTTCGTTGGCAATAACAAAAGCCATGGTCGTTTTTCCCAAGCCTGGAGGCCCGAATAAGAGCACATGATCCAGCGCTTCATCCCGCATTTTGGCAGCCTCGATAAAGATTTGGAGCTGGTCCTTGACCTTGTCCTGCCCAATATATTCACGTAAGTACTGAGGACGGAGCGTGCGTTCTACTAACTCCTCATCCCCCATTATCTCATTATCTAAAATTCTACTCATGGCTCTATTATATCAAAAAACAAAGCCACAAACAAAAAAGCCACTGGATTGGTGCCTCCCGAGTTTAACACTTATGTGGAATAATATTCTACGGCACTACTACACCACCTACGAAAGGAGGTGAGATAGCCCATGATGGAATTAGTACTCAAAACTATCATCGAACCAATTGTGGTCGGTGTCGTTCTTCGATTAGTCGATAAATGGCTAAACGAGGACAAATAGTGTCAAAAAAGACCCCAAGCTTATTTGGTCGTGAGCTTGGAGTCTTTTCTAGCCTATGATATAGAACTAATCCTTAATTCCTCTCCATTATCCTACAGTTCACAAATTTTGTCAAATGTTTATATTCTCGACTTTTCAAGCTTTAACCACTGTACAACAAAACGGTCAAGATTAAGAGAAAGTTAGGGATTCTATCAATTTCATAAAAATTTTGATTTCGTAAACGAAGAGACAAGCTTACATGTCACTCCTCATTTAATACGCCACTACTGGACAAGTAAAATCGTCATTACAATAGTTCCATTCCTTCAATTAACAGTCACCTACAATCAAATTAAGGTTGAATTCACTTAAATAGCAACAGACCTATTTCTTAGTCATATTCGCTAAAAAGATTCCCGCCAATTCCCCGACCAAAATCAGAAAAATATCGAAAAATGATTTTTAGAATAGTCCCCAAAAGCCTGAAATAGAGCCAAAAAACTCCACCTGATTGGGTGGAGTTAAGGGAGATTATTATGAAAAAGAAAAGTTTAGGATTTTATTAAATAAAGTTAGGAGATCTTTATTTAATAACTATATGATACAAGACGAAACTTAAAACTAGCTTAACTTTTCTCAAATTCTACCATTTTTAAAAAAATTTCTATCAGCATCACCTCACCCTACAAAAAAGCCACCTGATTGGGTGACTTCATTAGGAGATTATGATGAAAAAAGTTTTAGGATTTCATTAAATAAAGTTAGGAGGTCTTTATTTAATGACTATATAATACTAGACCAGCCTTAAACTTTGCTTAAGAAAAAACAAGTTTTGTTATTTTTTACGATTCACCCAAGTCATACCTATACAATTATAGGTGGATAAGATTTCAAAGCCCATAGAACGATAGAATTCCAAGGTTCTTTCTGTCTGTTCTGTCACCAGCTGGACTTGATAGGCATCTTTGTAATCCTCTAAAGCCTCTTTCATCAAAGCACTGCCTATCCCTTGACGCTGATAGATAGGTAAAACGATTAAATCCTGAACCAGTATTGATGAGAATCCATCTCCAACCAAACGAATCAAGCCCACCACAGCATCGCCATCAAGCGCCACATAAATCACTAATGAATGAGATAAGGCCTGCTCCAGCATCTCTGGTTGATGGGTATAATTTGTCCAACCGACAGCCTGATAGAGATGCAAAACATCCTCTAGCTTGACAATTTCTTGCTTTTTAATAGTAATCATCTCAACACCTATTAAAGCTCTCTCAAGCTCTTGTACTGCTGTCCATTTTTATCAAAATTTTCAGGACGCAACCATGTTTCCAAACGAGATTTGACTTTGGGCCAGCCCTTATCAATCATGGACAACCAATCCGTATCCCTCGTACGCCCCTTATAAACCACTGCCTGACGGAAGGTTCCTTCATAAATAAATCCCAAACGCTCCGCAGCTCGTCTGGATGGCAAATTAAGAGAATCACATTTCCACTCATAGCGACGATAGTGGAGTTCTTCAAAAACATAGCGAGCGAGGAGATACTGGGCTTCAGTTCCTATCCGTGTTCCCCTGAGCTCTGGAGAAAAAGTGACCGCCCCCACTTCTATCACTCGGTTATTCTGATCAATGCGCATGAGAGAAAAAGTTCCCAAAGCCTTACCAGTTGCCTTGTCTATGATTGCATAGTAAAAACGGTCCTTACGAGCCAACATCTGATTTAAAAGGCTGACCAGTTCCTCCATGTCTGCTACTGGCTCCTGAAAGAGGTAAGTCCACATCTCCCGAGGCGTATCAGGGCCATAAACAGCTAATAAATCCTCCGCATGCTTTTCCACCGAAAGAGCTTCTATTCGAGCATAACGCCCTTCTAAGAAATCAATAGAAGGCAATTCACCTGGTGTATAACCTTCCATTGACTCCCCAATCATCTGACCATATTCATTTACTGGCATAGCTTTCTCCTTATTCACTTATTGAATATAGTATAACATATCTCAATGAAAATTTTAGGAAACACTTGGATTTCGATTCAACAATGCAAACTCCTCTTATAAAAATCATCCATCCATTTTATGGAGGAATAATCAAATATGGGAACGAGTGAGTTAATGTCCCTTGTGCTTCTCTCTATTTTTTACTGTTTGTATTCAAATTTCTCTTGTTTTAGTGTTTGCTTTTGTAGACTGAACTACCAACCAGAACTGTGTTTTTATCTTAGTTGGGACTATTATAGTACGGTTCAGCACTATCTACAAATTCTTCAGATGTGTATCAAAATAATTTATCGTAGCAAACCAAGAGTCTACACTTTCTTTCATTAATAAGCGCCAATCTTTTCGATAACGATGATTCGGTTGATAAGCAACCGTCAACATATGCCCTGTTTCATGGTATTTTTTAAACAAAATAGATTCCCCTTTATAATGTGAAATGATATCATCTATCGCGGATGATGCATTCCATATTTCATCAACATCGCTTCCTAGTAATAATAAAGGGGAGGAAATTTTACTCACATCAATCTGAGCCCTACTATCTTCAGGAATATGTTTTCCAAAAAACTTGTTTAACAAATAATCTCCTAACTGAAATTTTTGATAAGGAAGTTCCTTTTGTAAATATGTCCAAGAAGATGAATGAGAATTGAGTTTTCCCTTTATTCCCTCAAATATTACATTTGAGGGAGAATTGAGTACTAAACATTGCACATCATCCAAAATACTTTGTCCAGCCAAAACAAGCTCTGCTCCTTTAGAGCGACCATATATTCCTATTTTTGTATTATCAACTTGAGGATGATGATATAGAAAATCTTTCGCTTCCTCCAGACATTCTATTGGAATTCGTTCTAAATTTTGGGGTAATCCCTCTAAACCAAAATAAGCTATTGCAAGACAAATATAGCCTCTAGAAGATAAAAGTTGGGCAATATTCTGAGCTTTTTCAATTCTTCCCTCACTACCGCTAACAATAATCACGGCTGGCGCCCTTCTTAACTTTTCATCATAAAATAATCGACCTTGAAAATGCTTGTCATAGATATCTTGATATCTTACTCCCAGATTCATATAACGCCTTACAAAACTTTGCTCCGCGACCATATCTTTCCCCAGCCTGATTTTAATTTCAACACCAAAACAATCTCGTAATGGAATTCTATCAAGAGAACTCGGTAATCTCCTTTTCCTATTCTTCAACGGTTTCGCATTAAAGAATAATCCCATTTCTGAAACTCCTTTATAAGATCCCGAAATAGATACTGTCTGAGAGGTATCAATCATACCGTCCTGATCAGATAAAAAAATTGCGGTTGATTTCCATATAACATCATGATCTAAAAGCAAGGGAGCATTTATACAGTAATAATCAGACAGGTACATTTCTACACAATACATTGCCCTTGGTTCTAAACCATTAATAGCAATATAAAAAGATTCATCCGCTAAATCTGTTTGTGAAATCAGTTCTATGTTTACAGTCATATCTTCTCCTTTTTGTTAATTTACTTAACAATTATATTTGAAATTTACCGTGACTTTTACCACGGTAATTCTCCCCACACCTTTTCAATATCATCCATCAATTTCACAACTGTTTTAAGTTCCACCTCGCTATAGTTGTTTAAAACTGAAAAGATTGATTTTTCAATATATTCTTGTTGCTCCTTATGGATTTTAAAAATTTCGATGCCTTTTTCAGATAATCTCAAATATTTATTTTTCCCATTATTCGGATCAAAATCAAAAACAACTAAATTTTTTTGAATCAATCTCCTAACACTTTGAGTTATTGCACTTCTTGAAACTTCTAATAATTCAGATAATTTTACTAGATTTAAGGGCTGATTTTTCCCAATCACAACAATCAAATGTACCTCATTCAACGTAATGGATTTGTCAACACCACTTTTATGTTGATTTTTTTTTTAACTGGTCAAACGCTAAAATAAATCTATTGAAACGATTATTAAATGCAATAAATTCTTTTTTATCCATAATCTCTCTTTTCTTTGTTAATTATATTAACAAAATAGAAACTTCCTGTCAAATAAAAAATCCTCCAGATTCTACTCTGAAGGATTCATTTCTTATTTCACAACAATATTAACGAGTTTATTCGGTACCGCAATCACTTTCACGATTTCCTTACCGTCAATTTCTGCTTTGACTTTTTCATCAGCGAGAGCAATTTCTTGCAATTCTTCGCGTGATAGGTCTTTAGCAACCATGAGTTTGGCACGAACTTTTCCTTTGATTTGGACAACGATTTCGATTTCGTCTTCAACTAATTTGCTTTCATCCCAAGTTGGCCAAGCTACATAAGAGATAGATTCTCCTGTTGCTGCAACTGTTTGCCAGAGCTCTTCTGCCAAGTGAGGTGCAAATGGTGCAATCAACTGAACGAAGCCTTTGGCGTAGTCTACATAAAGTTTGTCTTCCTTGTTGGCAGCGTTGACAAAGACCATAAGTTGGGCAATGGCTGTGTTGAATTTCAATGATTCTATTTGCTCTGTGACAGCTTTAACGGTTTCGTTGTAAACCTTGTCGAGAGAGCCATTGTTTTCTGCAACAATTTCCTTGCTTGTAATCAAACGGTAAACACGGTCAAGGAACTTACGGCTTCCTTCCAGACCTTCTTCTGACCAAGCGATTGAAGCATCAAGTGGCCCCATGAACATTTCATAGACACGAAGGGTGTCGGCACCGTATTGTTCCACCACATCGTCTGGGTTAACAACGTTCTTAAGCGATTTAGACATCTTAGCTGGTGCTTGCTCCAACTCTTCTCCTGTTTCCACATGGAAGAAAGAACCGTCACGTTTTTCAACCTTGTCAGTCGCCACAAGAGCCCCACGGTGGTCACGGTAGCTTGTTCCCAAAATCATTCCTTGGTTAAAGAGTTTTTGGAATGGCTCTTTTGTTGGAACAACACCGAGGTCATAGAGGAATTTGTGCCAGAAACGAGCGTAAAGCAAGTGAAGAACAGCATGCTCTGCACCACCCACGTAGATATCTACTGGCAACCATTGTTTGAGAAGGTCCTCATCAGCCAATTTCTCAGTATTGTGTGGATCAATATAGCGGAGGTAGTACCAGCTTGAACCTGCCCATTGTGGCATAGTATTTGTTTCACGACGACCTTTGACACCATCTTCACGAGTCACTTCAAGCCAGTCTGTCAAGTTAGCTAGTGGACTTTCACCAGTACCTGAAGGGCGGATGTCCTTGGTTACAGGCAAGACAAGTGGCAATTCACTTTCAGGAACAGCTGTTGAAGTTCCATCTTCCCAATGAATGATAGGAATTGGTTCACCCCAGTAACGTTGACGGCTAAAGAGCCAGTCGCGGAGACGGTAGGTAACCTTCTCTTGTCCATAGCCTTTTTCTTCCAACCAAGTTACAATCTTGGCAATAGCGTCTTCTTTGTTGAATCCATCTAGGAAGTCTGAATTGACATGAAGTCCATCTTCTGTGTAGGCAGCTTCTTCAACGTTTCCACCTTCAAGTACTTCGACGATTGAAAGGTCAAATTGTTTGGCAAATTCCCAGTCACGTTGATCGTGGGCAGGCACAGCCATGACAGCACCTGTTCCATAGCTAGCAAGAACATAGTCTGCAATCCAGATTGGAATTTCCTTACCATTGACAGGGTTGATAGCATAAGCACCAGTCCAAACACCAGTTTTTTCTTTGGCAAGGTCTGTACGAGCCAAGTCAGACTTGAGGCTAGCTTGGTGTTTGTAGTCTGCTACTGCTTCTGCTTGTTCTGGACTTGTGATAGCATCTACTAGTTCATGCTCAGGCGCCAAAACAGTGAAGGTCGCACCGAAAAGGGTGTCCGGACGAGTAGTAAAGACTGTAAATTCCTTTTCTGCTCCTTTTACTTTGAAAGTTACATTAGCACCAGTTGATTTACCAATCCAGTTGCGCTGCATGTCCTTGATAGACTCTGGCCAATCCAGATCATCCAAGTCATTAAGCAAGCGCTCTGCGTAGGCCGTGATTTTGAGCATCCATTGGCGCATTGGTTTGCGAACAACTGGATAGCCTCCACGCTCAGAAGTTCCGTCAGGAAGAACCTCTTCGTTGGCGATGGCTGTTCCCAATTCCTCAACCCAGTTTACTGGCACTTCCGCTTCATAGGCCAATCCTTTTTCGTAAAGCTTAGTAAATATCCATTGCGTCCACTTGTAGTAGTTTGGATCTGTTGTGTTGACTTCACGATCCCAGTCATAAGAAAATCCAAGCGCATTGATTTGGCGTTTGAAGTTGGCAATGTTTTCCGCTGTAAATTCTGCTGGGTCATTACCTGTATCCATAGCGTATTGCTCTGCGGGCAAACCAAAAGCATCCCACCCCATTGGGTGAAGGACATTGTAGCCTTGCGCACGTTTGTAACGGCTGAGGATATCCGTTGCGGTATAACCTTCTGGATGTCCTACGTGCAGACCCGCTCCAGACGGATAAGGAAACATATCAAGAGCATAAAACTTCGGTTTTGATGCATCTGTTCCTGTCTTAAATGTATGATGTTCTGCCCAGTAGCCCTGCCACTTAGGCTCAATTTCTTTATGATTGTAAAAACTCATGGTCTCTCTCCAATTTTGTGATGTTACTATTATACCATTTTTGAGGGAATTTGAAAGATGAGAAATGTTCTTTTAGACTTGGATGGTAAGAAAGACTGAATCGCAAATCTAGCTTATTTAGCAGTATAAAAAATTAGCTAGCACTTGAAATTAACTTATATCGATTATTTGTCTCTTTCATCTTTTTCCCCTAGCGCCTTTGACTCATATTCCCCGTTTTAGATTTCTTTAAGGTTTTTATTATATCCTATAGGACTCTGCAAATTATAAACATTAAGTAGGTTGTAGAGTTAAAATGTTCGTAAAAAGGAGATTATTATGAAAAAACTACTATTCTTTCTCTCTTGTGGATGGATATTTCTTACTTTATCAGGATGTTCTTCAACAACAGAAGCGGAAACTAGCTCTGAAAAAGATTCAGATAACACTTTGGTTGTCTACTCGCCTAATCCTGAGGACCTTATCGAAGAAACAATTCCAGCCTTCGAAGACAAATATGGTATTAAGGTTGATTTAGTACAAGCCAGCACGGGTGAATTGTTCAAAAAAGCTGAGGCCGAAAAAGAATCCCCAGTAGCCGATGTCATTTTCGGAGGTTCCTACGCTCTCTTCTCTTCTAACGAAAAACTTTTTGAACCTTATATTTCCCAAGAAAACGACCAGATAATCCCTGAATATCAAAATAAAACTGGATTCTACACGCCTTATACACTTGATGTCAGTGTTATCATTGCCAATTCAGCTCTTACAAAAGATATTAAAATTGAAGGCTACAATGATCTACTCAATCCTAAATTAAAAGGAAAAATCGCTACTGCTGATCCTAGTAATGCTTCTAGCGCCTTTGCTCAATTAACAAACATGCTTGTTGATCAAGGTGGATACGAAAATGAACAAGCTTGGACCTATGTGAAAAATCTATTTACCCTAGTAGATGGAAAGATTGCATCTAGTTCTTCAAATGTTTACAAAGCTGTCGCCGATGGAGAAATGGCTGTAGGACTCACCTATGAAGACCCTGCCTTAAAACTCTTAAACGACGGAGTTGATGTAAAAGTTATTTATCCAAAAGAAGGAACCGTCTTTTTACCTGGTAACGCAGCTATCATCAAAAATGCTAAACACATGGAAAACGCTAAGAAATTTATCGATTTCCTCCTTTCTCAAGAAATCCAAGATAAGCTAGGAACTGAAACTACAATCAGACCCATTCGTAAAAATGCTAAAACCAATAAAAATATGAAGGCTATGACAGAAATCAAGATTGCCACCGAAGATTCAGATTATGTCATTAAAAATAAATCCACTATTCTTAAAAAGTACAATGACATTTTTACAGATATCCAATCTAAACAGTAAAAGAGGTTCACTATGAGTGAGATCAAAATTATTAACGCCAAAAAAATCTACCACGATGTCCCTGTTATTGATAATTTAAACATTACAATTCCAAAAGGAAGTCTCTTTACCATCCTTGGTCCTTCAGGGTGTGGGAAAACGACCCTTCTTCGTATGATTGCAGGTTTCAACAGTATCGAAGGCGGAGAATTTTACTTCAATGATACAAAAATCAATAATATGGAACCCAGCAAACGCAATATCGGCATGGTTTTCCAAAACTACGCTATTTTTCCACATTTGACCGTCCGAGACAATGTTGCTTTTGGTCTTAAGCAAAAGAAAGTTCCAAAAGAGGAATTGATTCAACAGACCAACAAGTATCTTGAACTCATGCAAATTGCTCAATATGCGGATCGAAAGCCCGATAAACTCAGTGGTGGACAACAACAACGTGTCGCCTTAGCACGTGCCTTAGCGGTTAATCCAAGTGTTCTCCTCATGGACGAGCCACTTAGTAATCTGGATGCCAAACTTCGCTTGGATATGCGCCAAGCCATTCGAGAAATCCAACACGAAGTGGGAATTACAACCGTCTATGTGACCCACGACCAAGAAGAAGCCATGGCGATTTCAGACCAAATTGCTGTTATGAAAGATGGAGTGATCCAACAAATCGGCCGACCAAAAGAACTCTATCATAAACCAGCTAATGAGTTTGTAGCAACCTTTATCGGACGAACAAATATTATCCCTGCCAATCTTGAAAAACGGAGCGACGGCGCTTATATCGTCTTTTCAGATGGCTTTGCCCTTCGAATACCAGCCCTTGATCAGGCTGAGGCACAAGCTATTCATGTAAGCATTCGTCCTGAAGAGTTTATCAAAGATGAATCTGGAGATATTGAAGGAACTATTAGCGATAGCGTCTATCTTGGACTGAATACTGAATACTTCATCGAGACAGGCTTTGTCTCAAAAATTCAGGTTAGCGAAGAATCAACTTTTGAAGAAGATCTACAAAAAGGCGATCGTATTCGTCTACGAATCAATACTCAAAAATTAAATGTCTTTTCTGCGGATGGTTCCCAAAACCTGATAAAAGGAGTCAACCATGGAACGTAAAAAACTAAATATTTGGACAGTCTCCTCTTTATTCATCTTTCTTACCTATCTTGTCTTTCTCGTTTATCCTATCGTTACCGTGCTCAAGCAAGCACTCATACATGAAGGACAATTTTCACTAGCTAATTTTGTCACTTTCTTTAGTAAAGCCTACTACTCTGAGACACTCGTCAACAGTTTCAAGGTTTCCATTACCGCTACTGTCACTTCCTTAGTCGTAGGAACCTTATTAGCTTATCTCTTCTCTATGTATGACTTCAAGGGAAAGAAATTTCTACAAATATTAATTATCATTGCTTCCATGTCAGCTCCTTTCGTGGGAGCCTACTCCTGGATTCTCTTGCTGGGACGAAATGGGGTCATTACTAAATTCCTGACAAATACCCTTCATCTTCCAGCTATCGATATTTATGGATTTAAAGGAATTGTACTTGTCTTTACACTACAATTATTCCCACTAGTATTTCTATACGTTGCTGGGACAATGAAAAGTATTGACAATTCTCTACTTGAAGCCGCTGAAAGCATGGGGTCCTTCGGATTTAAGCGTATCGTAACGGTTGTTTTACCTCTTCTAGTTCCAACCTTACTAGCTGCTGCCCTGCTTGTATTTATGAGAGCATTCTCAGACTTTGGAACACCGATGTTAATTGGTGAAGGATATCGGACTTTCCCTGTCCTGATTTATACCCAATTTATTAGCGAGGTTGGAGGAAATTCTGCTTTTGCATCTGCTTTAGCAGTTATGGCGATTATCATTGCCTTGGCGATTTTCCTTATCCAAAAATACATTTCAAACCGCTACAGTTTCAGCATGAATTCGCTCCATCCAATTGAGCCTAAAAAAACTACAAAAGGAAAAATGGTTGCCATTTATGCAACAGTCTACGGAATTATCTTGCTCTCTGTTCTACCTCAAGTCTACTTGATTTATACTTCTTTCCTAAAAACATCAGGTATGGTATTTGTCAAAGGCTATTCTCTAAACAGTTACAAGGTAGCTTTCAATCGTATGGGATCTGCTATTTTCAATACTATTCGTATCCCTTTGATTGCCTTAGTTCTAGTTGTCCTATTTGCAACATTTATCTCCTACCTAGCTGTTAGAAAACGGAATTTGTTTACAAACTTAATTGACAGCCTCAGTATGGTCCCTTATATTGTACCAGGAACCGTTCTAGGGATTGCCTTCATTTCTTCCTTCAATACTGGTCTATTTGGAAGTGGATTTCTTATGATTACAGGGACTGCTTTCATCTTAATTATGTCTCTATCTGTCAGAAGATTACCTTATACTATTCGCTCATCTGTTGCTAGCTTGCAACAAATAGCACCAAGTATTGAAGAAGCTGCTGAAAGCTTAGGAAGTAGCCGTTTCAATACCTTTGCCAAGGTTACAACTCCAATGATGCTATCTGGTATTATTTCTGGAGCTATCCTATCTTGGGTTACAATGATTTCAGAACTCTCTACTTCTATCCTCCTCTACAATGTCAAAACAAGAACAATGACTGTAGCTATTTATACAGAGGTTCTCAGAGGAAATTACGGTGTTGCCGCAGCCTTGTCAACTATCCTCACTGTTCTGACAGTAGGTTCCTTGCTCTTGTTTATGAAAATCTCTAAAAGCAATAGCATTACACTCTAGTTTTCCCCATCAAAAACAGCCGAAAGGATTACCCTCGGCTGTTTTTTCTTATCTTGATATTCTTATCAAATCCTCAGTTCATAGCAAACAAGTCTAGACTGATTATACTCAATGAAAATCAAAGAGTAAACTAGGAAACTAGCCACAGGTTGCTCAAAGCACTGCTTTGAGGTTGTAGATAGAACTGACGAAGTCAGTCACATATATCTACGGCAAGACGACGTTGACGCGGTTTGAAGAGATTTTCGAAGAGTATTAAATAGAAGCTTCCTCCATCTTCTCCCGTCCTAGTTCTCGGTAACTACGGTCGCCGACAACTTCTACGCTAAACTGCCCGTCCTCATATTCAAGGATCGTTACGCTACCATTATCGAGACCATGCGGATGCATGCCATTAATCAGATAAACAATGGTTCCAATGGTCATTCCATGGCTGACAACGAGAGCGTTGCTCCCACCTTGTTCTTCCATTTCTTTGGCAATCGCTTCAAAACCTTCCTTGATTCGGCCACTGAGTTTTTCCCAGCCTTCAGCCCAACCAGCTGTATCGACCTCTACCAAACCCTCAGCCAGTTCAGCATAAGATAATTGGTGAACGTGGTCCACATTAAAGATACGAGGAATAATGCCCATGAAAAGATCACCATCATAAGCTCCGTCAAAGCTACCAAAACACCATTCTCTGATACGCTTGTCCATGCGATAAGGGATTTTTCCCTGCAAGCCAAGTTCATCAAGGATGATTCCCATTGTCTGAATGGTGCGACCAGAATCACTCGAATAAGCGCGATCAAACTGTAGACCAGATTCTCGCAAACCAATTCCTAATTCTTGAATCCCTCGTTCACCTTCAGTTGTTAAAGGAGTATCGCTCCAACCTTGCGCGCGACCAATCGTGTTAAACATGGTCTTACCATGACGTACCAAATACAATCGTACTTTTACCATTTTCCGTCCTCCGTTTGCTTCTATTATATCATGGATGATAAAACAAAAGCCACCCATACAGGCGACTTTTGCAGGAGATTATTATGAAAAAGTTTAGGAGTTCTATTAAATAAAGATATTAGATGAAAATCAAATTCAAACTAAATCAGAGTTATCTGTTTCAAATAATATTAGGAGGTCTTTATTTAATGATTATAATATACACATCCAACCTTAAATAGAACTTAAAATTTCTCCTATTTTCTTAATTTTTAAAACTATGAATTGGTGCTGGGATTTGTCCTCCACGAGAGATGAAATCAACAGACGAAGCCCCATTGACCTTCATAACAGGTGCAGTTCCTAATAGACCACCAAACTCAATCATATCGCCTTCTTTTCCTTTTGGAATGATACGAACAGCTGTTGTTTTCATGTTAATGACACCAATTGCAGCCTCATCCGCAATCATAGCCGCAATGGTTTCAGCAGGTGTATCCTCTGGAATGGCAATCATATCCAAACCAACGGAACAGATAGCCGTCATAGCTTCTAGTTTTTCCAAATTAAGAGAGCCATTTTGCACTGCAGCAATCATTCCTTCATCCTCTGAAACAGGGATAAAGGCACCAGACAAACCACCAACTTGGTTGCAGGCCATAACTCCGCCCTTCTTAACTTGATCGTTCAAGAGAGCCAAGGCAGCCGTCGTTCCATGCGTACCAACTGTCTCTAGTCCCATTTCTTCTAGGACACGTGCTACAGAATCTCCAACCGCAGGAGTTGGCGCCAAACTCAAGTCCACAATACCAAACTCCACACCCAGTCTTTCACTAGCCATCTGACCAACCAATTGACCGATACGAGTGATTTTAAAGGCAGTTTTCTTAACTGTTTCGGCTACTACATCAAAGCTCTGTCCACGAACTTTTTCCAAGGCACGTTTCACCACACCAGGACCAGAAACTCCGACATTGATGATAACATCTGCCTCCCCAACACCATGAAAAGCACCCGCCATAAATGGATTGTCCTCAACAGCATTAGCGAATACAACCAACTTAGCTGCCCCCATATCTGATAGATTAGCCGTTTCCTTAATAACTCGTCCCATATCTGCTACAGCCGTCATATTAATACCAGACTTGGTTGAGCCAATATTAACTGACGAGCAAACCTTATCCGTTTCAGCCAAAGCACGAGGAATAGAATTGATTAGAATCTCATCTCCCTTTTGATACCCTTTTTGTACCAAGGCAGAGAAACCACCAATAAAGTCCACACCAATCTCTTTCGCAGCCTTATCAAGCGCTTTTGCTAAAACTACATAGTCCGTCGCATCTGTCGCTGCTCCAATCAGAGAAATAGGAGTCACCGATACACGCTTATTAACGATAGGAATTCCCAACTCAGCTGCAATTTCATCGCCAACAGCCACTAAATTAGCCGCCTTGGTCGTAATCTTTTGATAAATTTTCTCCGCAGCACGATTGATATCTGGATCGATACAGTCTAATAGAGAAATCCCCATGGTAATAGTTCTGATATCGAAGTTTTGCTCCTCAATCATGGCAATGGTTTCAGTAACTTGTCTAATATCCATGATAACCTCCTAGATATTATACATAGCTTCGAAAATCGCTGCACTCTGAATATTGATTTTCACATTCAAAGTTTGCCCAAAAGCTTCAAATTCATTACGAAGATAGGTAAAATCTTGCTTTTTATCACTAGAGACGACAGCCATCATCGTGAAATATTCATCCAAGACAGTTTGAGAGATATCGTCTATATTCAAACCCAATTCTGCAATTTTTCCAGAAACACCTGCAACAATTCCAGATTTATCTTTACCAACAACAGTTATAATCGCTTTCATAAGCAAACTCCAATTCTTCTTATAATAAGAAACCTGAACATTAAACAGGATTCTTTTCAAATAGTATAGCATAATTCTAACTAAAATACTCAAAAACGCCTGCTTACGAAGTTGTTCTTAAGAAAAAAACAATTTCGTAAACAAGCGTCTACTATCCCAACTTATGATGAGTGTTCCCGCTAGGACCGAAATCCTAGCGGTAGACCAGAGCTAGACTAAGAGCACAAGACTCCATCATCATAACACTCAACAAAATTGATGATTTTATACTAATTCGATGATCGCCATTGGCGCTGCATCACCACGACGTGGTTCAGTTTTAAGGATACGAGTGTATCCACCGTTACGTTCAGCATAACGAGGTGCGATTTCTGAGAACAATTTTTGAAGTGCTGTAGTAGAAGTGTACTTATCAGTTGCTTCATCATAGTTTTCAGATGCGATTTCATTACGTACGAAAGCAGCTGCTTGACGACGTGCATGCAAATCACCACGTTTACCTAGAGTAATCATTTTTTCAACAGTTTTACGGATTTCTTTAGCACGAGCTTCAGTTGTCACGATTGATTCGTTGATCAAAAGGTCAGTTGTCAAATCGCGAAGCATTGCTTTACGTTGTGAGCTAGTGCGTCCTAGTTTACGGTAAGCCATGTATTCCTCCTTTATTTATCTTTTAATCCAAGACCCAAATCAATGAGTTTGAGTTTCACTTCTTCCAAACTCTTGCGTCCAAGATTTCGTACTTTCATCATCTCTGCTTCAGATTTTTCTGTCAAATCATGCACAGTATTGATACCGGCACGTTTCAAACAGTTGTATGAACGCACAGACAAGTCCAGTTCCTCAATCGTACGATCCAAAATACGATCGTCAGATTCAGTATCAGCTTCTTTCATCACTTCAGTTGACTTAGCAATCTCAGTAAGATTTGTAAACAAATCAAGATGTTCTGTCAAAATACGTGCTGAAAGCCCTAAAGCATCTTCTGGAATAATTGTTCCATTTGTCAAGATTTCAAGGGTTAATTTGTCAAAACCATCGTTGCTACCTACACGAGCAGGTTCCACTTGATAGTTGACTTTGGTAACTGGTGTATAAATAGAATCTACAGCAAGTGTCCCAACTGGTGCATTATCTTTTTTATTTTCATCAGCAGGTACATATCCACGACCACTGTTAACAGTCATAGTCGCTTTTAGCGAAGAACCTTCACCGATTGTAAAGAGATAATGATCTGGATTTACAATTTCAATATCGCTATCTGTCAAAATGTCACCGGCTGTTACTTCAGCAGGACCTTCAACATCTAGTTCGATGATTTTTTCGTCTTCAACGTACGATTTCACTGCAATTCCTTTAATGTTCAGAATGATTTGCATCACGTCTTCACGAACACCTGGAACTGTGTCAAACTCATGTAACACACCATCAATATTGATAGATGTCACAGCTGCTCCTGGTAGAGAAGCTAGAAGTACACGACGAAGAGAGTTACCAAGAGTTGTACCGTAGCCACGTTCAAGTGGTTCGATTACAAACTTGCCATAATCTTTATTTTCATCAATTTTTGTTATATTTGGTTTTTCAAACTCGATCATTTAGTTACTCCCTCTTAAACGAAAAGCAGTGTAATGCGATGATTATACACGGCGACGTTTTGGAGGACGAGCACCATTGTGTGGCACTGGAGTCACATCACGAATTGCTGTTACTTCAAGACCAGCGGCAGCAAGCGCACGAATAGCTGACTCACGACCAGAACCTGGACCTTTTACAGTAACTTCAACTGATTTAAGACCGTGTTCTTGTGCAGATTTAGCAGCAGCTTCAGAAGCCATTTGAGCAGCGAATGGTGTAGATTTACGAGAACCTTTGAAACCAAGAGCACCAGCTGATGACCAAGCAATTGCATTACCATGCACATCAGTAATCATAACAATAGTGTTATTAAATGTAGCGTGAATATGAGCAATACCAGATTCGATATTCTTTTTCACACGACGTTTACGTGTTGGTTTAGCCAAGACTTTTACCTCCTATATTATTTTTTCTTACCAGCAATCGCAACAGCTTTACCTTTACGAGTGCGAGCGTTGTTTTTAGTGTTTTGTCCACGGACAGGAAGTCCACGACGGTGACGGATACCACGGTATGAACCGATTTCCATCAAACGTTTGATGTTCAAGTTTACTTCACGACGAAGGTCACCTTCAACTTTGATTGCATCCACTTCACGACGGATAGCATCTTCTTGATCTGATGTAAGATCACGTACACGAACATCTTCTGAGATTCCAGCAGCAGCCAAAATTTTCTTAGATGTTGCAAGTCCGATACCATAAACATAAGTCAATGAGATTACTACGCGTTTGTCATTTGGAATGTCAACTCCAGCAATACGAGCCATGTTTTCTCCTTTCTATCTTATCCTTGACGTTGTTTGTGTTTTGGATTTGCTGGGCAAATTACCATAACACGACCATTACGACGAATAACTTTACAGTATTCGCAAATTGGTTTGACCGATGGTCTTACTTTCATTTCTTATCCCTCCAAGTTTTTCGATTATTTAAAGCGGTAAGTGATACGTCCACGTGTCAAGTCATATGGACTCATTTCGACAGTAACACGATCTCCCGCTAAAATACGAATATAGTTTTTACGAATTTTACCAGAAACTGTTGCTAAAATCTGATGTCCATTTTCAAGTTCAACCGTAAACATTGCATTCGGCATTGTATCAACTACTTTGCCTTCAACTTCAATCACATCGTCTTTTGCCACGCAAAAGCACCTCCATAAATTTCGATTCGATGCCTCTAGACACAGAGACAACAATTATAAGTCAGACTATCTCAGTATAACATTTGTAGCGGATTTTTGCAAGTGTGAAAAACGCTTTATTTCAAATTTGTCAATACTTTTTCGATATCTGAGAAGACATCATTGATATCTTGATTACCTTCGATGTCATGAACCAAACCTTTGGCACGGTAGTGAGCAATGATTGGTTCCCCTTGAGCAATATTCACATCCAAACGACGTTTTACTGTCTCAGGCTTATCATCTTCACGTTGGTAGTAATCTTCTTCTTTATAGTCAACTGGTGGGTTAAAGACCTTGTGGAAAGTTTCTCCAGTTACTCGGTGGATGATACGGCCACTCAAACGTTCCAAGAGGCTGTCAGGGTTCACTTCAATGTTGATGACACCTTCTAGTTCAATGCCAAGTTCAGCCAATGTTTTGTCCAAGGCATGAGCTTGTTCGATTGTACGTGGGTAACCATCCAACAAGAATCCTGTTTCTTTAATATCATCTTGTGAAAGACGTTCTTTTACGATCCCATTTGTAACTTCGTCAGGAACCAATTCACCCTTGTCAATGTATGACTTGGCAAGAACACCCATTTCAGTTTGATTTGCCATAGCAGCACGGAACATATCACCTGTTGAGATATGTGCAACATGGAATTGTTCTACGATTTTTGCTGCTTGAGTTCCCTTACCTGCACCAGGTAAGCCCATAATCAAAAGATTCATGATTTGATCTCCTTATTTTATTTTTAAATAGAAGCAAAAAGTCTTTTCACTCCTATTTAAAAACAAAATAGAAGAGGGGAGACCAAACTCTTACAAATGTTAGAGTTAAACCTCCACTCCCTCAGCATTTACTATTCAAGTAAATACTTCTATTTTATTCTGTTCTATCCATGAAACCAACATACTTACGTTTCAGTAAGTAACCTTCTAATTGCTTGATTCCTTCAATACCTGTAGAGATAATGATCAAAAGACTAGTACCTCCAAAAGCAACTGCTTCTGAAAGTCCAAAGATATCTTTTGCCACAATCGGTAATATGGAAATCACACCAAGGAAGAGGGAACCAACAGTTGCAAGACGACGAAGAAGTTTAGACATATATTCTTCTGTACCTTTACCAGGACGGACTCCGTGGATATAGGCACCGCTCTTTTGTAGGTTCTCTGCCGCTTTTTCAGGATTAATCTGTACAAACGTATAGAAGAATGTAAAGAGAATAATCAACAAAGCATACATGGCAATACCAGTTGGTGAAGTTGTTGCCAGCATTTCTTGTGCTGTTCTTACCCAAGCCCAATCATGACCTGTAGCGCTCAAAAACTGAAGAATAGCCGCTGGCGCTGCAGTAATCGAACTTGCAAAGATAACAGGGATAACTCCAGCAGGGTTTACCTTCAAAGGAAGGTAAGAGCTAGATGGAGCACCTTGTGCAACCTTAGTATATTGGATTGGAATTTTGTATTCTGCTTGTTGAACATAAGTTGTAAAGTAAATGATCAACAAAACAGTAATAATCAAAATGATTACGAAAATGATAGATGAGTTGATACGGCTACTTGGGACGTTCACAAAGTAGTCCACATAGATGCCCTGAATCATCTCTGGAATTGAGGCAACAATCCCGGCAAAGATAATCATAGAAACACCATTTCCGTATCCCTTATCTGTAATTTGCTCTCCCAACCAAGTCACAATCATGCTACCAGCTGTTAAGATGATACCAATCATGATAAAGACTTGTGGAGTAAGAGCTGTTTTCAACAATTGAGCTCCAGCCAAAGTATTAAAACCAGCTGTAATCCCGATAGATTGCACAAAGGCTAGAACAAGAGCAATATAACGAGTAGCTTGATTTAATTTTCTTCGACCTACTTCCCCTTGTTTACCCCACTCTACAAACTTGGGTAAAATATCCATTTGCAAGAGTTGGACAACGATAGAGGCCGTAATGTAGGGACTAACACCAAGAGCAAAAACTGAGAAGTTTTTCATGGCATTCCCTGACACCAAGCTCAACATGTTTAAGAAGGATAATCCACTTAAAGCATTCAAGCTATTGGCATTCACACCGGGAACTGTAATGCTAGTTCCGATACGAAAGACCAAAACGATAAAAATTGTAAATAAAATTTTTGATCGAACCTGCTTGACTTTAAGAGCTTCTCTTAATAATTTAAAAAACATAGGTCACCTCTCTTAGATGACTTCTACTGAACCACCTTTAGCAGTGATAGCTTCTTCAGCTGATTTAGAGAATTTAGCTGCTTTCACAGTCAATTTCTTAGTCAACTCACCGTTACCAAGAATTTTAATACCTGATTTTTCAGCTTTAACAATTCCTGCTTCGATAAGAACAACTGGAGTAACTTCAGCACCATCTTCAAAGACGTTCAATTGGTCAAGGTTCACAATTGCGTATTCTTTAGCGTTGATGTTAGTGAATCCACGTTTTGGAAGACGACGGAACAATGGAGTTTGTCCACCTTCAAAACCAAGGCGAACTCCGCCACCGCTACGAGCTTTTTGACCTTTTTGACCACGACCAGATGTTTTACCGTTACCTGATGAAGTACCACGACCAACGCGGTTACGTACTTTACGAGAACCTTCTGCAGGTTTCAATTCATGAAGTTTCATTTTTATTTTCTCCTCTTTTGTAAAATGCTAGCGCCGATAAGGGAGAAAAGGTTGTCTCCCCCATCAACTCGCCTATACGACGTCATCATAGATGACTATATCTAGTTTTAGGGGATGGTATAGTGCACATCCCCTAAAAATTCATTAGTTTACTTCTTCAACTGTTACCAAGTGAGATACTGCTGTGATCATACCACGGATTGCAGCGTTATCTTCTTTAATAACAGAGCTGTTTAATTTGCCAAGTCCAAGTGCTACAACAGTTTTACGTTGTGATGGAATGCGTCCGATTGGAGACTTAGTCAAAGTAATTTTAATTTGAGCCATTTTATCCCCTTTCTTATGCTAAATCAGAAACTGAGATACCACGAAGGGCAGCAACTTCTTCAGCGCGTTTCAATTGTTTCAAACCTTCAACAGTTGCACGAACAATGTTGATTGGAGTGTTAGAACCAAGTGATTTAGATGTAATATCTGCCACACCTGCCAATTCCACAACGGCACGAACTGCACCACCAGCGGCAACTCCAGAACCTTCTACAGCAGGTTTCAACAATACTTTAGCTCCACCGAATTCTGAAAGAACTTCGTGTGGGATTGTTGTTCCAACCATAGGAACTTCGATCAAGTTTTTCTTAGCATCATCTACTGCTTTACGGATTGCTTCTGGAACTTCTTGAGCTTTACCAGTACCAAATCCTACGCGACCGTTGTGGTCACCAACAACAACAAGAGCTGCGAAACGAAGACGACGTCCACCTTTAACAACTTTTGTAACACGGTTGACAGCAACTACGCGTTCTTCTAATTCAACTGCATTGTCTTTAAATGCCATTTTCTAGTGTCCTCCTATTAGAATTTCAATCCGTTTTCACGAGCTGCATCAGCCAAAGCTTTCACACGTCCGTGATATAGATATCCACCGCGGTCGAACACCACTTCTGAAATACCTTTAGCGTTTGCACGTTCTGCAACGAGTTTACCGACAGCAACGGCTTGTTCAGTTTTAGTTCCTTTTGAAACTTCTTTGTCAAGAGTTGAAGCACTTGCGAGCGTTACACCCGCTACGTCATCAATCACTTGAGCGTAGATGCCTGTATTAGAACGGAATACGTTCAAACGTGGGCGATCAGCAGTTCCAGAGAGTTTTCCGCGAACGCGACGGTGGCGTTTTTGGCGGAGTTTGTTTTTATCTGGTTTTGAAATCACAGTTTTCACCTCTTTAGTTTTAAATCGTGTGCTATGCACAAAGTTGGAAAATAGGTTGGTGGTTGAGAATCAACCACTCAACATTATTTACCTGTTTTACCTTCTTTACGGCGAACGAATTCACCAACGTAACGAATACCTTTACCTTTATATGGTTCTGGTGAACGAAGGCTACGTACGTAAGCAGCTGTTTGACCAACTACTTCTTTTGAAATTCCGCTAACAACGATTGTTGTTGGGTTTGGAAGTTCAAAAGTAATTCCTTCTGGAGCTTCAACTTCGTCTGGATGAGATTTACCAACAGCCAAAACAAGTTTAGATCCTTGAAGTTGTGCACGGTAACCAACCCCGCGCATTTCAAGTTCTTTCTTGAATCCTTCTGATACACCAATAACCATGTTGTTCAAAAGGGCACGAGTAGTTCCGTGGATAGTTTTCATCTCTTTTGAATCGTTTGGACGGTGAAGAGTTACTTCAGTACCTTCCACACGGATTTCAATATCTTTTGAGAACTCACGAGTAAGTTCTCCTTTAGGTCCTTTTACAGTTACAACGTTGTCATTGTTAGTGATTTCAACACCAGCAGGCAACACGATAACTTTATTACCAATACGTGACATGTTTATTTTCTCCTGTTAGATTGTCAGGCCAGAACGGCCAGTTTTCACGGGGGCTAAATCGATTTCTCGATTTAAAGGAACATTTAGGTTTCAATTTCAAAGTGAATCTAGGCATCGTCTCGCAGGCATAACTTTAGGTTAGGCAAGAGACGATAACGAAGAGTCACAAAGAAATTGAGAGCTAAATATTACCAAACGTAAGCGATAACTTCTCCACCAACATTCTTTTGGCGTGCTTCTTTGTCAGTAAGCAAACCTTCAGAAGTTGAAAGGATAGCAATTCCAAGTCCGTTAAGAACTTTTGGAAGGTCTTCACGTTTTTTGTAGACACGAAGTCCTGGTTTAGAAACACGTTTCAAGTTAGTGATAACTTTTTCACCGTTTGGTCCGTATTTAAGGAAAACACGGATGATGCCTTGTTTGTCATCTTCGATGATTTCAACGTTTTTTACAAAACCTTCGCGTTTAAGGATTTCAGCAATCCCTTTTTTAATGTTTGATGCAGGTACTTCAAGTACTTCGTGTTTAGCTTGGTTAGCGTTACGAATACGAGTTAGGAAGTCTGCGATTGGGTCAGTCATAACCATTTTGTTTTTCTCCTCTTACTAGTAGTTTGCAAGTTGCACTTGCTAGTTAATACATGATACAAAGAGCGTAACAGCAAGAGCAAAAATAGGCAATTTGATGTAGGAGCGAAGCTCCAAAGAAAATTGGTCTTTTTTGCCAAAGCTGTAGCTCGTGTTCAAATTGGCAAGCCCAACTGAACCCGAGCTAAACTCTGTGTGAAAAAGATAAACTTTCCTAGAAACTTCAGTTTCTTCGTCAAGTTTCCTATTTTCACTTAGAGTTTTGACGCCCTTGATATCTTAAATTACCAAGATGCTTTTGTTACACCAGGGATTTGTCCTTTGTAAGCTAATTCACGGAAGCAAACACGGCAAAGTTTAAATTTGCGGTAAACTGAATGTGGACGACCACATTTTTCACAACGAGTATAAGCTTGAGTAGAGAACTTCGCTGGACGTTTGTTCTTAGCAATCATTGATTTTTTAGCCATTAGATTTACCTCCTATATTATTTTGCAAAAGGCATTCCAAGGCCTGTAAGCAATGCACGTGACTCTTCGTCAGTGTTAGCAGTAGTTACGATAACGATGTCAAGACCACGAGTTTTGTCAACGTCATCGAAGTTGATTTCTGGGAAGATCAATTGTTCTTTCACACCAAGTGTGTAGTTTCCGCGTCCATCAAATGATTTTGTTGGAACACCGTGGAAGTCACGTACACGTGGAAGTGAAACTGAAACCAATTTATCCAAGAATTCGTACATACGTTCACCACGAAGGGTAACTTTTGCACCGATCGCAACACCTTCACGAAGACGGAAGCCGGCGATTGATTTTTTAGCTTTAGTGATAAGTGGTTTTTGACCTGAGATAAGTGCCAATTCTTCAGCAGCTTTTTCAAGGCTTTTAGCGTTTGATACAGCTTCACCAACACCCATGTTCAAAACGATCTTATCTACTTTAGGCACAGCCATCACTGATGAGTAGTTGAATTGTTCTGTCAAAGCAGGAACTACTTCATTAAGATATTTTTCTTTTAAACGATTTGCCATTATACTTCTCCTTTCCTTCGTGATTAATCAAGCACTTCGCCTGATTTTTTGTTGTAGCGAACTTTTTTACCGTCTACAAATTTGTAACCAACACGACCAGCTACACCATTTTTGTCCAAAACTTGAACGTTTGATACGTGGATAGCTGCTTCTTTCTCGATGATACCACCTTGAGGAAGCTCGTTAGTTGGACGTTGGTGTTTCTTAACGATATTAACACCTTCAACGATAACTTTGTTTACTTTTGGAAGGGCAGTAAGGACAACAGCTTCTGTTCCCTTATCTTTACCAGCGATTACGCGAACTTTGTCGCCTTTTTTTACAAACATTAGGTTTCTCCTTGATTTTTCTTACGCCCATAAGGGCACCCTGGAGGTAAATCCAGGGGACTAGTTTGTTTCTAAAAATTAAAGTACTTCTGGAGCAAGTGACACGATCTTCATGAAGCCACCTTCACGCAATTCACGTGCAACTGGGCCAAAGATACGTGTTCCGCGAGGAGTTTTGTCTTCACGGATGATAACTGCTGCGTTTTCGTCAAACTTGATGTATGAACCATCAGCACGACGAGCACCTGATTTAGTACGAACGATAACTGCTTTAACAACGTCACCTTTTTTAACCGCACCACCAGGAGTAGCTTGTTTTACAGATGCCACGATAACATCACCGATGTTTGCAAATTTACGTCCTGAACCACCAAGAACTTTGATAGTCAAGATTTCGCGAGCACCGCTGTTGTCTGCGACTTTCAAACGAGTTTCTGTTTGAATCATTTCAGTTTTCTCCTTTCAGGTTTGATTAGATGATGACCGCTTCTTCAACAACTTCTACAAGACGGAAACGTTTTGTAGCTGAAAGCGGACGAGTTTCCATGATACGTACGATATCGCCTTCTTTGGCAACATTGTTTTCATCATGAGCTTTGTATTTTTTAGAGTAGTTAATACGTTTACCATAGACTGGGTGGTTACGTTTTGTTTCAACTACAACTGTGATTGTCTTGTCCATTTTGTCAGATACAACACGTCCAACAAGAACTTTACGATTATTGCGTTCCATTGAAATTTCTCCTTCCCTAGTCTATTATTTCGCTTCAGATTGAACTGTTTTGATACGAGCGATTTGTTTTTTAACTTCTTTCAAGCGAGCTGTTTGTTCCAATTGACCAGTAGCAGCTTGGAAACGAAGTTCAAACAATTCTTTTTTCAATTCGTTTTCGCGCTTCGCGAGTTCTTCTTGAGAAAGACCACGAAGTTCTTTAACAAATTCTTTTACTTCATTAAGTTTCATGCCTTCTCCTTATTCTGCTTCACGTTTTACGAATTTACATTTAACTGGCAATTTGTGGCTAGCTAGACGAAGCGCTTCGCGTGCAATCTCTTCAGATACACCAGCGATTTCGAACATCACTTTACCACGTTTAACTGGTGCTACCCAACCTTCAGGTGCCCCTTTACCAGATCCCATACGCACACCGATAGCTTTAGCAGTGTATGATTTGTGTGGGAAGATTTTAATCCAAACTTTACCACCACGTTTCATGTAACGAGTCATGGCGATACGAGCAGCTTCGATTTGGCGGTTAGTGATCCAGTGGCTAGTTGTAGCTTGAAGACCGTATTCACCGAATGCTACTTCTTTTCCACCTTTTGCTTCACCGCGCATTTTTCCACGGAATTCACGACGGTGTTTAACACGTTTAGGTACTAACATTGGTTATTTACCTCCTTTAGTGTTTTTGCGAGCTGGAAGAACTTCACCACGGTAGATCCATACTTTAACACCAAGTTTACCGTATGTAGTATCTGCTTCTTCCCAAGCGTAATCGATATCTGCACGAAGTGTGTGAAGTGGAACAGTTCCTTCAGAGTATCCTTCAGCACGGGCGATATCTGCACCGTTCAAACGACCTGATACTTGAGTTTTGATTCCTTTAGCTCCAGCACGCATTGCACGTTGGATTGCTTGTTTTTGTGCACGACGGAAAGCAACACGTTGCTCCAATTGACGAGCAATTCCTTCACCTACAAGGTGAGCATCCAAATCAGGTTGTTTGATTTCGATGATGTTGATGTGTACTTGTTTTCCAGTCAATTTGTTAAGTTTCGCACGGAGTGCATCAACGTTAGCACCACCTTTACCGATAACCATACCTGGTTTAGCAGTGTGAAGTGAAACGTTAACTTTGTTTACTGCGCGTTCGATTTCGATAGTTGAAACTGCTGCGTCAGCAAGTTCTTTTTGAACGAATTTACGGATTGCAAGATCTTCATGAAGGTAATCCGCGTATTCTTTTTCAGCATACCATTTGGCATCCCAATCACGGATGATGCCGACACGCATACCAATTGGATGTACTTTTTGACCCACGATTTTACCTCCTTATTTTTCTGCAACAGCTACAGTGATGTGAGCTGTACGTTTGTTGATTGGTGAAGCTGAACCTTTCGCACGTGGACGGAAACGTTTCATAGTTGGTCCTTCGTTTGCGAATGCTTCAGATACTACCAAGTTAGCTTTATCCAAACCAAAGTTGTTTTCAGCGTTAGCTATAGCTGAGTTCAAAACTTTCAAGATGATTTCAGCGGCTTTGTTTGGAGTGAATGTCAAGATTGCGATTGCATCGGCTACGCTTTTACCACGGATGTTATCAAGAACAAGACGTGATTTACGAGGTGAAACACGTACTGTACGAGCCATTGCTTTAGCTGAAGTAATTTCTGCCATTTATGTTCTCCTTATTTTCTACGTGTTTTCTTGTCGTCTGCAGCGTGACCTTTGTAAGTACGAGTTGGTGCAAATTCACCAAGTTTGTGACCTACCATGTCTTCTTGGATGTAAACAGGTACGTGTTTACGTCCGTCATAAACTGCAATAGTGTAACCAATGAAACTTGGGAAGATCGTTGAACGACGTGACCAAGTTTTAATAACTTTTTTCTTTTCGTCGTTAGCTTGAGCTTCAACTTTTTTCATCAAATGCTCATCGACGAAAGGTCCTTTTTTAAGACTGCGTCCCATTTTTATATTTTCTCCTTTAAATGTTGTACCACAGCGGCTTGCGCTCCTATGGAGCGCTACCGAGCTGGCGGATTTACTAGTTGCTTAAGCGACTAGTTTAATATTATTTCTCGTTGCGACGACGAACGATAAGTTTGTCAGATTTCGCTTTCTTGTTACGAGTTTTAAGACCAAGAGCAGGTTTGCCCCATGGAGTAGATGGTGCTTTACGACCAACTGGTGCTTTACCTTCACCACCACCGTGTGGGTGATCGTTAGGGTTCATTACAGAACCACGAACTGTTGGGCGGATACCTTTCCAACGGCTACGTCCTGCTTTACCAAGGTTTACAAGTCCGTGTTGTTCGTTTCCGACAACACCAACTGTAGCACGGCAAGTTCCAAGAATCATACGAACTTCACCTGATTGAAGACGAACAAGAACGTATTTACCTTCAGAACCCAATACTTGAGCAGATGCACCAGCAGCACGTACCAATTCACCACCACGACCAGGTTTCAACTCGATGTTGTGGATCAAAGTACCAACTGGGATGTTAGCAAGTGGAAGAGCGTTTCCGACTTTGATATCTGCTTCTGGACCTGAAACGATACGTTGACCTACTTCAAGACCTTTTGGAGCGATGATGTATGCTTTCACACCGTCAGTGTAGTGTACAAGAGCGATGTTTGCAGAACGGTTTGGATCGTACTCGATTGTTTTAACAACTGCTTCAACGTTGTCTTTGTTACGTTTGAAGTCAACCAAACGGTAGAAACGTTTGTGTCCACCACCTTGGTGACGAACTGTGATACGACCGTTGTTGTTACGACCAGCCTTGCTCTTCAATGCAACAAGCAATGATTTTTCAGGAGTGCTTGTTGTGATTTCAGCGAAATCCAAAGAAGTCATATTACGGCGACCGTTTGTTGTTGGTTTATAAACACGAATTCCCACGATATTTCCTCCTTAGATTATTCAGCTTCAGCAGCAAACAACTCGATTGCTTTAGAATCAGCTGTAAGTGTGATGATAGCTTTTTTAGTTTTGTTAGTAAAACCAGTGTAACGTCCAACACGTTTAGCTTTTGGTTTTACGTTGATTGTGTTAACATTAGCAACTTTAACACCTTCGAAAGCAGCTTCAACAGCTTGCTTGATCAAAAGTTTGTGTGCACGAGTGTCAACTTCAAATACATATTTTCCTGCTTCAAGTTGAGCCATTGAGCTTTCAGTGATGACAGGTTTTTTGATAACATCATACAAATTCATTATGCAAGAACCTCCTCGATTTTAGAGATAGCTGCTTGAGTAACAAGAAGTTTGTCACTATTTGCGATGTCAAGAACACTTGCAGTTGTAGCAGTCGCAACTTTCACGTTTGGAAGGTTACGAGCTGAGAGAGCTGCGAATTCGTTTCCTTCTTCAAGAATAACAAGGACTTTAGAATCGATGCTCAAAGCTGCAAGAACTTTTGCAAATTCAGCAGTTTTTGGAGCTGTAAATTCAAGAGAATCAACGGCTACAAATTTATTTTCAGCAACTTTTTCTGAGTAAACAGATTTAAGTGCAAGGCGACGAACTTTTTGAGGAAGTTTGTACGCATAGCTACGTGGAGTTGGTCCGAAGACGATTCCACCACCACGCCATTGTGGAGAGCGGATAGAACCTTGACGAGCACGTCCAGTTCCTTTTTGACGCCATGGTTTGCGTCCGCCACCTGAAACAGCTGAGCGGTTTTTAACTGCGTGAGTTCCTTGACGAAGGCTAGCACGTTGGCTGATGATCACATCAAACACAACAGATTGGTTTGGTTCGATACCAAAGATTGCATCGTTAAGAACAACTTCGCCCGCTTGTTTACCAGTTTGGTCGAATAATGTTACATTTGCCATTTTGACTGTATTCCCCTTTCCTTATTATTTACCAGCTTTAACTGCTGACTTGATAGTGATAAGAGATTTCTTAGCACCTGGTACGTTACCTTTGATAAGGATAACGTTCTTTTCTGGAACAACTTGTACAACTTCAAGGTTTTGAATTGTTACGCGGTCGCCACCCATACGTCCTGCAAGGTTTTTACCTTTGAACACACGGTTAGGTGCAACAGGTCCCATAGAACCTGGACGACGGTGGTAACGAGAACCGTGAGCCATTGGTCCACGTGATTGTCCGTGGCGCTTGATAACACCTTGGAAACCTTTACCTTTAGAAGTACCAGTTACGTCAACAACGTCCCCAGCTGCGAATGTTTCAACTGTAATTTCAGCACCAACTTCCAAGCCTTCAACGTTTTTGAATTCACGAATGAAGCGCTTAGGAGCCGTGTTAGCTTTCGCTACATGTCCTTTAGCAGGTTTGTTGCTCAATACTTCGCGTTTGTCATCGAAACCAACTTGGATAGCGTTGTATCCGTCTGTTTCAACAGTTTTAACTTGAAGAACAACGTTTGGAGTTGCTTCAATAACTGTTACAGGGATCAATTCGCCAGCTTCAGTGAAGATTTGAGTCATTCCCACTTTTTTCCCTAAGATTCCTTTTGTCATGAGAAAATAGTTCCTTTTCTATATTTTTTATTCAAAAAGTTTTTAACGAGCGTTTTTTATGCTCAAGTCTAAGATACAAAGGGCGTCAAACTCAAAGTGAAAATAGGAAACTGACGCAGTGTCTAGCAGACACTAGGAAGTTTATCTTTTTCACACCGAGTTTAGCCCGTGTTCAATTAGATTGAAACACCAGCCTCTGCTCTTTTATATTTTAGATTAAAGTTTGATTTCTACGTGCACACCACTTGGAAGATCCAATTTCATCAACGCATCAACTGTTTTTTGAGTTGGGTTAACGATATCAATCAAACGTTTGTGTGTACGCATTTCAAATTGTTCGCGAGAGTCTTTGTATTTGTGAGTCGCACGAATGATTGTGTAGAGGCTACGTTCAGTTGGAAGTGGGATTGGACCCGCAACTTGTGCACCTGTACGAGTAGCTGATTCTACGATTTTTGCAGCCGCTGTGTCAAGCGTACGGTGTTCGTAAGCTTTCAAACGGATACGGATTTTTTTGTTTGCCATCTTTTTCTCCTTTTCGTCTATTTAAGATAATAGGCTAGCTCCACAAGAAAACCGACGCGGTGTTGCGTGGCAATGCAACCGAGCGTGTCGCAACCTCTTGCATCAAAGCTAAGGCTGTAATTTACAGCACCATAATAGAATAACACAAAGCCCCTGCGATTGCAAGGGATTTGTTGCTGTTTTTTAAAATTTTTAACATGAAAATGTTTTCTTTTTTGGCGGGTCATTTATTTAAGTATTTTATGGAAGAAAGTTACTCTCTCTTCACCTGTTCATAGCTTTCTTTTCCGTCATTAAGCTTATCCCAAATCACTACTTGCCCACTTTTGAGAGATTTTTGCACATCGATAATTCGTTGGTTGGACGAACCTCGAAACTGAAGCATGAAATTTCTCTTAGTTCGGTCATACCGTCCATCGACAAGGATGTCAATTAGCGACAATAGTTCCAGTTTATCTGGAGTTTCCAACATCATTTCTTCCCAAGTATAGCCCGTCCAGGACCAGATGTCTTTATCTGGCACTTCCTTCCGAATGCGCTTAACGAGTGGCAAAAGAATACCCGTATTGAGAAAGGGCTCCCCTCCCAGCAAGGTCAAGCCTTGAACATAAGGTTGAGCGAGATCAGCCATGATCTGTTCTTCTAATTCTGCTGTATAGGGAATGCCAGCATTGAAGGACCAGGTCGCTACATTATAACACCCCTCGCAGTGAAACATGCAACCTGATACATAGAGGGAGTTACGCACACCCTCTCCATCTACAAAGTTGAAGGCCTTGTAATCAATAATCCGCCCTTGACTGAGTTCTTCGCTTTTCCATTCTTGTGGTTTTGGATTATTCATTCGCTACCTCTATCCAATAACGCTCGACTCCATTACGAACATCCTCAAGAAGCCCACCATTTGCTAAAATGACTGCTCTGCTAGCAGGATTATTCACGCTACAGGTCACAAGCGTTCTCTTGATGTTCTTTTCCTTAGCAACTTGCAAGCCATGACGGAGAGTCTCTTTAGCATAACCTTTGCCTCTTTCTGATGGACGAATGGAGTAGCCAATGTGGCCAGCATAATTCAATAACCCCTCATTCAGTCTCAATCGCAGATTCAAAAATCCTAGAGCACGACCTACATCATCAAATGATACAAATTGAATAGAAGGAACACGATTTTCAGGCAAGTTTATTCCCATCTCTTTTTGCATATTTGTTTCCAACCACTCTTCATACACAAAGTTCTCTGTATCCCAAAAGCCCCCATCGTGAGGCGACTGATATTTTTCAAATTCCTCCATCATGTCTATAATAGCTTTCTTATCTGCTAGTCTTGGTCTACGTAGTTCCATCCTTACCTCCCACTATGAGAAAAGCGAGAGCTGACTCTCACTTTTATTTTTGCTTGTTCTTGTTTAAAAATTGTTCTCTGAGGCTGAGCAAACGTTCTTTCTTACCAGCTCCACCTTTAGAATGTTTCTCGTGATAACGGGTCACTTGTGCACGCCCCTTATCGTCTAATTGATATTTTCCCATTTCATTTCTTTCTAATTTGTTACTTGATGGCCAGCTATTTTAATCGTTGAACCATTCATGTGTTTAACACGCGCAGCGATTTCCTTGTGACGGCCATTGACCATAGGTCTTGCTTGAGGATTGCCAAGATAGCCACAAGTCCGTTTAACAACGTCTACTGTTTTAGGGTCGCTATTGCCACAGTTTGGACAAGCAAATCCTCTTTCAGTTGGTTCAAAATCCCCTTCAAAGTCACACTTGTAGCAACGGTCAATCGGAGTATTGGTTCCTAGATAGCCAACTCGGTCATAAGCATAGTCCCAGACAGCTTCCAGGGCCTTAGGATTTTGTTGAAGGACTGGATACTCACAATAATGGATGAAACCACCTGACGCACCTGCTTCTGGATAAACTTTCTCAAAGTCTAATTTTTCAAACGGTGTTGGATTTTTACGAACATCGTAGTGGAAAGAGTTGGTGTAGTATTCCTTGTCTGTGATATCAGGAATAGAGCCAAACTTCTCTGTATCTAGTCGGCAGAAACGGTCTGTCAGACTTTCAGATGGTGTTGAATAAATTGAGAAATGGTAACCATATTGATCAGACCACTCTTCTACACGGCGTTTCATATCGTGAATGATGTCTAGCGTGAATTCCTTAGCATCTGGATTACTTTCCCAGCTATTTCCAAAGAAGACTGTCGCTACCTCGTACAAACCGATGTAACCCAACGAAACGGTTGCACGACGATTCTTAAAGAGCTGGTCAACACTTTCTTCTTTACCTAGACGATGGCCAAAAGCACCATACTGATAAAGGATAGGAGCATTGACTGGTGTCGCTTCCTTGGTCCGTTCGACACGGTAAACCAGAGCATCTTCTGCGATATTCATACGCTCGTTGAAGATTTCCCAGAACTTATTCATGTCGCCCTCAGACTCGAGAGCGATGCGAGGAAGGTTGACCGTCACAACACCCAGATTCATGCGACCTGAATTGACTTCTACGCCATTCTCGTCTTTCCATCCTTGAAGGAAAGAACGACAACCCATAGGAACCTTGAAAGAACCTGTCAAATCAACAATCTTATCATAGGACAAGACGTCTGGATACATTCGCTTGGTTGCGCACTCTAGAGCCAACTGTTTGATGTCATAGTTTGGAGTCCCTTCCTCCAAGTTAAGGCCTCTTTTAAGCGTAAAGATAAGTTTAGGGAAGATAGCTGTGCGGTGTTCTGAACCAAGCCCCTTGATCCGAATGGTCAAGATAGCTTTTTGAATTTCACGCTCAAAACGACTAGTTCCTAGACCAAAACCTAGTGAAGTAAAGGGTGTTTGGCCATTTGAAGTGAAGAGAGTATTGATTTCATACTCAAGAGATTGCATGGCATCATAGATGTCTTTTTGCGTTTTCTTCCAGGCATAATCTTCCCGTTTTTCAGGCAAGACCCACTCTTCTGCATCTTTGAGATGTTTTTGATAATTCTTCTCTGCGTAAGGCGCCAAAACTTCATCAATACGGTCAGCTGAACAGCCACCGTACTGGCTAGAAGCAACGTTGGCGATAATTTGGGAAATCTGAGCTGTCGCAGTCTGGATAGACTTGGGACTCTCTACTTCTGCATTCCCAATCTTAAAACCATTTTCCAACATCCCTTTAAAATCAATCAAACAGCAGTTGGTCATAGGGGTATAGGGGCTGTAGTCCAAGTCATGATAGTGGATATCGCCTTTTTGGTGGGCATTGGCTACGTGCTTAGGGAGCATTTGTAGCCCGATTGACTTCCCAACAATCCCTGCTGTCAAATCACGCTGGGTGTTGAAGACATCGCTGTCTTTATTGGCATTTTCATTGACAACTGCTTGATCTTTATTGAGCAGCTTATGGATACTAAAGTTAATATCTGTCGCTTTTGAGCGCTCAAAATCTCTCTGTGTACGATAAGTAATATACTCCTCAGCCAATGCATATTCTTTGGCTTCAAGCAGTTCATGTTCTACGATATTTTGAATTTCGTAAATCTTAACCCCCTGTGGAAAGCGACTATGAATTTCTGTGACAATTCGCTCGGTCAGAGCATTTAGGCGCTTTTCGACTAAGGGTGTCACATCCATAACCTTGTCTGCCGCCTTGTGGAGAGCCTTGTCAATCTTGTCCACATCAAATACAACACGTCTCCCATCTCGTTTTTCAACGAAGAGAGTTGGCAAAATTGTAATTTTTTCTTCTAGTGCAATCATATGCATGCTCTTTTCTAAAATGTTCTTTCTAAAAAGTATTATACCACTCTAAAAAGAAAAATCAATATCTTGTGGTAAAAAACCTAATTTTTTTAAAAATCCACAAGATATTGATTTTGTTATTTGATTTTATAGACTTTAAACTCTGAGTAATCAGTCTTTACTTGTTGGTAATTTTCTTTCAAGAGTGTTTCCACTTCAGACCAGAGCGCCACCTTGTCGTTCACCACAACCAACTTAGGTTGATTTTCTTTCAAGTCATGAATCAAGCCGGCTTTATTTTCTTCTGTATTCGTGTAAAGAAGAGGGGATGTGAACATGGATCCAGCCAAACGCTGGCTTTCCTTATACATCTGAACATGTGAATCCCAGATATAGATTTGGTCTCCCTCACTCGTCTCTTGTTTGACTCTGTCTACTACTTGATGTTGTTCCCTATAAGAAGCTGGATGCAAGACAAAACGAGCTACAAAAGGAATAGCAATCAGATAAACCACCACTAGGATCGGTAGGTAGAGATTTCCCTTCATGAATTTTTTCCATAGAGTAGGAACATCTTCTCTTCTCAGACGACGAGCTCCCCTAGCTGAATGTTTCCCACGAATACTGGTCATCAAAAGAAGGAGTAAAAATGGAAGGAGTAGAATCAAACGCGAACCGTGAAGAGGTTCTTGAGAAAAAAGCAACAAGGCTAATACAAATATGAAAGCAAAACTAACTGGTACGGAAATAACATATAATCTTGATGCCTTTGATTGGAACAATCCTAGAAAAACAAGGAAGAGAGCTCCTAAACCAAAGGTCAACAAACCATAGAATACAACATTATCCATTAGTTGAGGATTGGTAAAGATCTGGAGGGAATCAATCGGATATAAAAGACTTCCTAGAGCTTCTCCAAAACCACCTGAAGCAAGAACATAATACCCTACTGGGTAAAAGATGAGAGAAAAGCCAAGTGCTGCTGCAAAAAACTGATAAACTCCATGAGCAAGGCGACCATGCCCAACATTAAAGACAAATAAACCAATCGTCACTACTGCAGTAAAAAGAAGACTTGTAAGAGGCTCTATGAAAAATGATAGGGCAAAAAAAATCCCCAGACGTAGAAATCCCTTGTCATGATTAGGATTTGATAGATAAGCTGCTATAAATGAAAATCCTGCAAACAGGAATGGCAGAGCTAAGATAGTAGCATAACCTCCTCCAAAACCAAGACCAGACACCAAGATATAAAATATGGTTAGGAGTTGCTTGGCTTGTTCCCTTTGTCCCGTCAAATACTCTGTCGAAGAAAAGAGGAAACAACCTCCTCCTAAGAGAGCCAACCATTCTACCAAGGCAAAAAGAATGCCTCCTTGGGTGATGTAAAGTAGTAAATAATAAAGTAGACCTTGACCAGCATAATAGCTACTGTAGAGCTGTCCTCCTTGATGTAAAGCCCACCCTATATACAAATCCTGAGCCTGAGAAGGACTTACCATATCTAAAAGTAAAGGTATCACCACAGAAAAAACCGTTGCAATCGTACTTCCAATGATGAGTCTAAAAAACGGAAAAGCTACCTGTTCTTCTTTTTCTACATGAGATTCAAGCTTCCTATCCAGTCTATTTTCAATTTCATTCCTCTGTATCGTTTCGGATACTTCTTCTATTCTGCCATATACAGCCATATCGTTTCTCCTATTCAATTTATCTGTCTTAGTATATCAAAAAGACCTAAAATTGTCAGCTTGCGATGGCTGTTTGAGTGATTTTTTGCATAGTTTCACAAAGGTTTCAATTTCCCGAAATCGATGTAAATTCGTCTGTTTAAATGACATGATATAATCCAATTCTTTCTGAGTCAGCATCATTCCTCCTATATCTTCTTATTCGTAAAAGGCAAGAAAAATAGGACTGGGTTGTATCCTAAGTCCTAGATTTCTTATAAGATAGGGGCGAATAACTGGGCAATTTCCTTAATTAATTTCTGATACCAGCTATTTTTTATCGTATGAGGGAAAATTTCTTGCGATACCGAAAAAATCTCCTGAAAGTCTTTTTGAATCTCTGTGATTGATGCCGTTTTATATAGCAAAACTGCATCTTCATAGTGATGAAGCAAACTTCTATAATCTAAATTAATCGTTCCAACTGCAGCAAAGTCCTTATCCACTAAGATTTGTTTACTGTGGATGAAGCCTAGACTATACTCAAAAACCCTTACTCCTGCTGACAACAAATCCGGATAGGCCCCTCTTGTAATGAGTTGGATTAATTTTTTATCTGGAATGAAAGGAGTCACGATGCGAACATCAACACCCCTCATGGCCGCGTTTTTAATACTCTCAGTTAAATCATAGTCAATAATCAAATAGGGTGTTGTGATATAGACTGAGTCAGTAGCCTGATTAATCAAACTTTGATAGACTTTTTTCCCTACCTGAGTACTGAAGATGGGCTTGGGACCACTACCATAGGGAATACAGAGCCCTTGGCTAGAACGAGGCTGGTTTTCCAAGTGATACTGGTCAAAATCACTGATTTCCCCACGATTGATGTACCAAGTCATCAAAAAGAGACGGGTTAGAGCCTTGACACCAGGGCCATCTATGCGAATCCCACTATCCTTCCAATAGCCAAAGCGTTCTACATGGTTGATATACTCATCGGCTAAGTTAATGCCTCCTGTATAAGCTACCTGACCATCTATAACAAGGATTTTACGATGGTCTCGATTATTATAAGCTACCGTCAAACGAGGAATCACCTTGTTAAACTTATGAGCTTCAATTCCTCGACTACGAAGCTGAACAGTATAGTCTCCAGGTAAAGTCGCCATACAACCGATATCATCATAGAGCATCTTGACCTCTACACCCTGAGCTGCCTTTTGCTCTAGTATATCTAGTATGCTATTCCACATCAGACCTTCTTCGACAATATAGTACTCTAGAAAGATAAATTTCTCAGCTTTCTTGAGGTCTTCCAACATATGTTGCCACATGCTTTCACCCGAAGAAAAGAATTGTGAATCTGTTCGATCATAGACATCGGCATTGCTATCCATACTTAGCAAAGATTTGATAACTCCGTAAGCCGCCTTATCATCTTCCTTCAATTTCTGGCGGAGAGCTTTACTGTTATCCTCCCGAAAATGCATGGAGCCAAGTTTGTCCAACTGCTTGATTTCTTTTTTGGACAATCGCCTTTCACCAAACATCAGATAGAGCAGGGGGCCAATAACAGGAACAAAGGTCACCACTAACCACATTACCTTGCTTTCAGGCGCCATGGAACGATTGACAATCGCTACGATAGTCGCCATACTCATAAAGATTAAGAGAATAACCCATAGAATAGGAGCCATCCGCCCTAAATAAAGAAAGAGACCAAAAACAAGACACAGTTCAAGCAACATAATCGAAAGACTAAAGCCATACTTGGACATCAATAATTGAAATTTTCTATATTTCATACATCCCCTTTCTTTTAACCTTCCCCCTAACCACCTAATTAATAGATGTTTCCACTAGTATACATCAGTTCATAGCTAGATGGCAACAATTTACTCTTGCTAAAGTTTCAACCATTATGCTCTCATATGCGTATTACAGTTTGAGGGCCAACATATTGACCGTCATACCAGCTGCAGTTCCCATAAGATAAATGACATCTCCCTCCTTGACAAGCCCTTTATCTAATGAATAAGCCAAGCCAAACGGTACAGAGACTGATACCATATTTCCATAGTCAGTGACGAGATTGAGATATTGTTCCTCCGCAACACCTAGTTTTTCCATAACTAAAGGAAGGGCACGACTTGCTTGATGGGGAATAATATAGTCCACATCTGACAATGCTAGCTGCGTTTTTTCTTGAAACTCTTCAAACATGACTGGAATTTTACGAGCAGATAAGAGGAGAATTTTCTTACCTTTCATATCAAACATATAGTTGGTCTTAGTCGCTTCAGAGTACTCTTTTGGTTGAAAAGAAGTCAGACCTCCACGAATCTCCGTATCGTGTGCTCCTTCTGACCAAGTACGTTGGAGACTAGCAATGACCCCTTTTTCCTGATGGCTTTTTTGGAAAATAAAGGCTGCCGCCCCATCACTAAAGAGTTCAAAACTTTCTTTTTGCTTAGGATTGAGCCCTAAACTACCAACCTCACTAGACACAATTAAGACACGATTGTATTCGCCTGCCTCGATCAAGTGGGACATAGTCGATAGAGCAGAAATAAAGCTAGTACAGGTCGTATTGATATCCATAGCTGGGATTGAGAGTCCTTTTGCCACGCGCTCATGAATCAAGGCAGCCGTACAAGGAATAGGCTGAACACCAACTGCACTAGCTGATACAAGGCAATCGATATCTTTAATATCTAAGTTTGCATATTCGAGTGTTCTCTGAATGGCTGCCTCTGCTAAATCTAACTGCGTTTCTTCATTTTCAACTACACGATAACGCGTCTGGTCTTTGAATTGGACGGTATGCTTTGGAAGGCAAACACCATATCCTGCAATTTCTACATGTCTTTTTACTTCTGTCATTGTCTTTTATCCTTTCATAAACGTTGGATTCGTTTGAGTTTATGGCTAGTATCCCAGTGATAATCTGAAAATTGAATTTCGGGAACTATAAACTGCTTTTGCTGGGCCAGGAGTTGAAACTGTACCAAAATAGCTGTCTCCATGCTCTCATCTCGTTGGTTTAGACAAACTTCCACTAACTTCTCAGAATATTGTTTGACTTGGTAATCTCCTATATTCTCCACAAAGAGGATGCAACGTCTGATAAAGTCTGGATAGATGGTCACCTGTCCCCCATCCAGTCCATCGAAATAGAAGATGTCGTCAGAGCGTCCTTCGACCTTGTCAATTCGTGTATAGCAGGAGCCACACGGACAAGTCTTCGGATTTTCAACCAAGATATCATTGAGCTGGTAGCGATAAACAGGCTGACTACTTCGTTTAAAGTCCGTAATCACTGGATAAAAACGGCGGTCATCCAGATACTGCTTTTCCACAAGTATAATGTCTTCGTTGAGATGCAGATTTCCAGCTGAGCAAGTGCAAGCTAGGAAACCTTCGGTTGCCTGATAAACTTGGTCAATAATGGATAGAGAAAAGGCTTCTGCGATGAGTTCCCTATCATTATCTTCCAAGATTTCTGCCACCGAAACGATTTTTTGTGGGTGGATAGCTAACTCTCCAGCCTTGAGACGCTTGCTCAATTCAATCAACATAGAGGCTGGTGCCACAACAATCGTCGGCTGGTAGGTATTCAGCCGCTCAATATGGACATCTGTAGGTTTAAAAATATCAAAATACTCCAAACGAATAAGTGCCGTATTGATGGTCTGATAGAGTTCATTATCAGCTCTCAGGAAAAAGGCGATTCGGTGTCCAAAAAGCTGGCCCTTGGGTAACATCTTAGCTAAGATAGCTGCTGCCCACATACTTCGCTCTTTCTCCGTTGTGATAAAAAGCCCCCGATGTCCAGATGTCCCTGAAGACAGTCCGACTGCCACATCGCCTTTGAGTTCAGTGAAATCACGAGTCTTTTCACTTTCAATAGCCAAGGCCAAGGCTTCATCCCGATCTACTCCTTGGGTGTTGAGCTCGTTGAAATGCTCCATCATAAAAGCCTTGTCCATATGGTCAAAGTCACTAGGAATCCCATTTTTAAAGTAGGGCGACTCTCGCTTTAAAAAGTTCATATAGTTAGCTAATTGCTTTTTCTGATAGTTCTCTACAGCTTCTCGAGATTTGAAGTTATGAAGCCAGCGAGTTTGGATAAAGGTTTTAAGAAAGGTTCCTTTTTTCATATATGATACGTTCTATCCTTTCTACAGGGTCATGGCTAACAACTACTTCAATACCATCTCTCAAGACCTCCTCCAAAAACTCTGTCCCCTTGATATAGTCTGCCTTATTGTCCTGAACCAAGGAAGGAATCAGGAGCATCTGCTTGGTGTAAGGCAAAAGGTCAATTCCCCAACAGAGATCTGCTGCGATGAGGAGATTAAAGTCTGGAAGGTACAGACAAGCTTGCCCCCTTGCATGCCCATCAACAGAAGCTACTAGAATACTTCCATCTCCAAAAAGGTCACTAGTCGGACGATAGGGAAAGGTTGAATCTTGCTGGTCAGCTCTAATAATGATTAGATTTTTTTCAAAAGAAGCTGGCAAAAATTCCTTGAAAATCAAGTCTTTCAGTGTCGGTTTCTTGTAAACATCATACACTTCCTGAGTCAAGATAAAAGTTGCATGAGGGAAGAAGCTAGCCCCTCCCAAATGATCTGGATGCAGGTGAGATAGGATGATATAATTAATTTCTTCTGGTTTAATTCCCTTAGCTTTCAGCAAATATGAAATCTGGTCCTTCTCCGTCATTTGAACAGGTGTTCCCAAACGATAGAAACCATAACGAATCTGAGTCTTAATATCGTAATGGTAGCCCGTATCATAGAGGAGGTATCCCTTCTCCCTATGTTTGATAAGAAAAACCCCGGCTGGAAAGGTCATCTTTTTATTCTTGATTCCCTTAAATAGCAAACCTGTATAACTCGTGCAATATCCTGCTGGGAAATAATCAATGCTTTCTATAATCTTTGACATACTGTTCAATCCCTTCCGAAATACTGATTTGAGGGCGATAGCCCAAGTCTCGCTCCGCCTTGCTGATGTCCAGCGTCTGGCTATACCTCAGCAAGTAATAGGTATAGCGTGTTAGAGCCGGCTCACCTTTAAGTTTCAAGATATTATACAGAAACTCTAAACTACTTGCAATAACTGAAAGAAGAGGAGCCGGCACTTTTCTGTATGTTATCGAATAGCCAAGCCCTCTCAAGGTTTCTTCTATCAGATCCTTAAAGGCTCTTGGTTCCCCGTTGGTAATATTATAGACTTCGCCACTAGCTTGAGGAGCCTCTAGAGCCAAGCGAATGACCAGAGCAACATTTTCCACACAGGTCATGTCCATCAGCTGACGGCCATCCCCTATCAAGGGAATACCAATCTTCTGACTGAGTTTAAGAACCCGAGGTAAAATACTGGTATCCCCAATCCCAAAAAGCCCACGAGGTCGTAAGATAATACTCGGAACATCAGGATAATCCTTAAACAGCTTCTCCGAAGCTAGTTTACTACGAATATAGTTGTTCAGATTATTTTCCTGAGGCGCATCGCTTTCTTTGATAGCTATCTGGTCTCGAGGCGCAGCATATATGCTAGGCGAGGACACATAAACCAAACGCTGAATACCATCCTCTCGACAAGCATCCAGAACATACTTGGTCCCTAAGACATTTGTCTGGTAGAAATCTTCCCAAGGTCCCCAGACGGTAGAAAGAGCTCCAGCATGCACAACCATGTCCATACCCTGACAAGCCTGAGTCAGATCCTCTTGCTTGGTCAAATCTCCCTGGAAAAATGCCACAGAGGAGTTCTCTAAAGACTGACCAATCTTGCGATTACGTCCAAAAGCTCGTACCTGATAGCCATACTGACTGAGCTCTTCAACAACATACTTACCTAAAAAGCCCGTAGCACCTGTTACCAATACTTTCTTCATGTTTTATTTCTCCTTATCCCCCCAAGAGTCGATATATTTCATTCTTGAGGATTTCTGTTGGCTGATAGTCTTGAGCTACACGACTGAGTTTGTTCAAGTCTGACCAGCCATCTCTAGCCAATAGCTCATCAAAAGCGCGTCCAATCGCTTCCGTGTCCTCTCGTTTAGCAGTCAGGGCAATCCCTGCCTCTAGCCCGCGAACCGCATAGTCATACTGATCATAGTCATGAGGGAGAATTAAGGCAGGCTTGCCATAGATAATACATTGGTAAAAAATACCCGCACCTCCGTGATGAATCACATAGTCCATCTGGGGAATGTATTCCTTATAGGGAAGATAGGATACTACAGAAACATTGTCCATGAGCTCCTCACATTGGAAGTCTTGTCCACCAAACCCCAGAGTCACAAAAAAGTAACAGTCAGGATGGGCTTTTGCCAATTGTTGGGTCTGGTAGAGGAGGTTATCTTTAGCCCACGCTAGCTGAGTTCCACAGGATACGAGGACTTTTTTATAACTTGCATAGGGAGACAAATCGAGAGGATAATTCTCTGCTCTCTCGATTGAAGAGCCAAAAGGCCCCACCCAAAGGTAGTGCTCTGGAAAACCACTTTTCAGCTCCAACTCTTTCATCCCAATTCCCAAGATGGAATAGGGTGAATAAATGGTTTCCTGATTTTTTTGATTGTAGAGCTTAAAATCGTAACGTTTCAAGCGTTCTCTCAATAAAAAGGTTACGATTCGTTTTCCTAAACGAGTCCCTTTTCTTCCTAGCCATTGCTGGGCAGACTGAAAAGGATTCTTTGGACTGCCCATTCCTCCAAAGAAACAAGGCGGTCCATCTGTCGTTTCAATGGCAAACTGTGTCGCCATGGTTGTTATCCAAGGAATTCCCAACTGTTCCGCCACTAGTCCTCCAGAGAGGGTTATAAAATCCGCAATAACAATATCTGGTCGATTTTTCTCCCATTCTTGCACTAGTTGGTCAGACACTATATTGATCAAATCCAGACTAGCTGACAACTGCCGATAAGCAGAAATAAGATTTAGTTGCCCTTCATTGTTGGCTACACGCTCAAACTCATCTACAAAATTTTCTAAAATGGGAAGTACCTGGAATCCCATCTCCTCTGCGACAGCTTTTCGTTGCGGTCCTGTGAATAATCGAATATCATACAAAGGATTCTTCAACAAAGGTGCGAGTAAATTCAGGGCTGGGAAGAGATGTCCACTTAAAGGGAGTACTACCACGTCGATTTTGATTCTCTTCATAAATCTAGCATAACAAATTTTTTTAAAAAGAACTACTCAAAAAGAGTACCACTCCTAAAAGTGGAACTTATATTTAAGGAAAAGGAATGAATCTTGTATGAGACCCATTCCTTTATGTGTATAATCTATCTAACTTTTATCGAGTAATACATCAAATATCTTTCATCTTATCGGAATTTTTGATAAATAAGCTTTACTTAGATAAAACAATGCGATCAGACGCTTCTCTATCCATATCGTCGATAATCATCTGATTTCCATTGATTGCATAAATCTTGACGTCATCCCCAATAATCATGCGTTGATTAGCGGCATCAAAGCTAACCTGCTTGATTTCTTGTTCCCCATCAGTTTCCACCTGTGTCCATGTACCAGTTGTTCCAGTTACCACTAAAGTGATACGGTCTCCTTCGTCCTGACCGGTATAAGTTCCATTAATATTGGTTGGTTGAGCCTCAGGCGCATTTTGTGAAGAGCTGGTCGCTGCCTGGTTGATATTTTCTGTAGAAGATGAAACAGCAGCTTGTGATTGCTGAGTTTGTTGTGTTTGCGATTGAGCTGCTGGTTGTTGAATCTGTTGAGCTCTTTGTGAACAAGCTACTAAGAGACTAAGACTTGCTAGAGAAGCAAGAGAAAGTGTGAATCTTTTTAATTTCATGATGAATTTCCTTTCTGCTACCAATTTACAGAAGTTTTTCCTTCTAACTAGTAGTTTTCCTAGTATAACAAGTTCAAAAAAGGAGGTCAATTTATCTGCTCATACCCCAGTAGATAGCCCCGTACTTCTGAGATAAAGTAGAGAGATCCTGTAACGAACAGCAAGTCCTGCATATCTGCTCTTTCTTCAAAATTGCTAATAAATTTGCGGTAAGAAGGAACTATATCGTAACCTGTTACATCTGTTTCATCCAAAGAACCTTGATAGTCAAAGCCGGTCACCTTGAGTTCCATCTGAGGCAATTTTTCAGTCAGATAAGCCAACATCCCTTGATAATCCTTCCGTTTCAAGGCTCCAAATAGGACTTGAGGACGATATCCTTCCTGCTCTTTTCCTTTAATAAATTCAACCAAGCGAGTCAAGGCAGGGAGGTTATGAGCACCGTCCAAGTAAATCTGAGGACGAATACGCTCCAAACGCCCAGCCCAATGGGTCTTCTCCAAAGCCTGTCTTACAACCTGTTCATCAACAGCTTCCTTTCCTTCTCTCATAAAGAGAAGAAACGTTTGTAGCGCCAAGGTCGCATTTTCCTGCTGATAAGCTCCTTCTAAACCGATTTTCAACTGTGAAAGGTTAGCCAAAGAGCTTGAAAAATTCCCATTCAGCGTTGAAAAATCCTGACCTGCCTGATAAAGGTCAACAGCTAAAGAGTCTGCTTTTTTCTGACAAACAAGCCTAGCTTCTGAAGGCAACTTAGCAATCACTGCCTTTTTACCAGCCTTAAAAATACCAGCTTTCTGCTCTGCAATTGCTGCTATACTGTCACCCAGAGTCTCCTGATGGTCAAGCCCGATGGAAGTGATGACAGCAATCTCTCCAGTTACCACATTAGTCGTGTCAAGTAAGCCGCCAATTCCCACTTCTAATAAAACCAAATCCACCTCTCGCTCTCTAAAATAAAGAAAAGCAATCAAGGTCAGCAATTCAAAAAAGGACAACTGATCATGGGTTTGCAGAAGCCTTTTCTCCATCTCCTTGACCTGATTAGCCAAACGGATGAAGTCTGCATCAGCTATTGGTTGCCCGTTAATGCTGATTCGATCATTGATAGAGACGATATGAGGAGAGGTAAAAGTCGCAACTCTTTTGCCATGCCCCATAAATAACTCCCTCATAAAAGCAATGGTAGAACCTTTCCCATTAGTCCCAGTGACGTGGATAATAGGGTAAGACATCTCGGGATTTCCTAACAAATCCACCGCTTGCTGCATTCGGCTCAAACCTGATCGAAAATTCAAACCAATCCGACTGTGAAGCCATTGTTCTACTTCAAACATATATATCTCCTTAATTACAGGTTCAATCAACTGCTTCAATAAAGTCTCATAACAAACAAAAACGAGGACAGGATTTTCGTCCCGACCTCTTACCTGGTTAGCTAATAACTAGCTACTATGAAGTTAACGTGGGGTAAAAATATCCCCCGAACTTACTAACGGTTTTATTTTAGCGTCAGGCTAAAAACATCCACCGGACGTTTTTACTCCTCCATAAAACTATTGAAGACTTCTTCAATCATGTTCCATTCGTCTTCTGAGTCTTCTGGGATTGGTTGCAATTCGCCTTCTGTTCCATCTTCGTTTTCGATGAATGAGTATGCTTGGATTTCAACTTGTCCGTCTTCGTCTTCTTCTGCATTAACTGGTACTAGAAGAACATAGTTTTTACCAAATTCTTCTTTTCCGTCAATGGTCAAAAGGATTTCAAACAAGGTTTCATTTCCTTGCTCATCTACTAGTGTGATTAGTTCACGTTCTTCGTGGTCGTGGTTATGATCGTGTGACATAGCCTCTCCTTTGTATTAAAATTTTCTATCTAAATAATTTTGTAAAATCAGCTGAGCTGCTAATTTATCAATGACTTTCTTGCGCTTGTTACGGCTAATATCTGCTTGTTCAATCAACATACGCTCTGCGGCAACTGTTGTCAAGCGTTCATCTTGATAGTCTACTGGTAAACCAAAAAGCTCTTCCAGCTTTGCTCCGTAGGCTTGACTAGCTTCCACGCGCGGTCCGCTTGTATTGTTCATGTTTTTAGGCAAGCCCACTACAAATCGTTCCACCTTGTAAGTATCAACCAACTCCTTAACGCGGTCAAAACCAAATTGACCTTGCTCCTCATTGATTTGGATGATTTCAAGTCCTTGAGCTGTAAAACCAAGCGGATCGCTAATCGCCACCCCTACCGTTTTTGAACCGACGTCCAATCCCATAATTCTCATAGGTTATAGATCGACTCCTTGTCCTTTAAGGTAGTAGCGGACTAATTCCTCAACGATTTCATCACGCTCATACTTACGGATTTGATTTCGTGCATTATTATAACGAGGAACGTAGGCAGGGTCTCCACTCAATACGTAACCTACGATTTGGTTAATTGGGTTGTAGCCCTTATCGTTCAACGAAGCATAAACATCAGTCAGAGTTTCGCTAATTTCTTTTTTATTGGAATCGTCCAATTTAAAACGTACTGTTTCTTCAGTAAATCCCATTCTAACACCCTCTTTCCTTAGAATAGTACCATTATAGCATAATTCCTTACGTTCTACAATTCAGGCAGTCTATTTATTTGGATTTTCTACTGTTCTGTCGCGCCATTTGCCAATCTGTCTGAAATATATTTGCTTGGTTCATTCTTCAAGAGATTTTCTAAACCAATGTTCTTCAAATATTCCAACTGAGAAGCCTTCTTGACATCCAGAACTTGAAAATCAAAACTAGTCGTTGTTTGAAGTTCGGTTGCACTCAATAGTTTAGTTTCAAGCTTAAATCCTGCTAATTTACGAGCTTCTACGATGGATTCGTCTTTCTCTTCCGCCTCGAGAAGAGCTTTTTGGGTTTCTTCCACTCCATGTTGGTCAATATAAGTCTTCAACTCATCTGAGACTGGACGCTTTTGTTGAATCGTTAAGGTCAAAAAAGTCTTGTCTTTATAAGTAATGGTTTGGGTTTGCTGGCTACCATCATCTGATTTCGGCAAAACCAAAGTCTTGGTTACAACTGTATTCTTCTCGGCATTTTCAATAACTGGCAATGCCGACTGAAGCGTATCCTTTTCTGTTTTTGTAGCCGGTCCAGTTTCTTTTTTCTGTCCGCAACCAACCAGGACAAAAAGGAAAGCTAGACTAACAAGAACAATTTTTTTCATTTCTCTCTTCTTTCTTTTTGAAATTAAAATAAGACTGGGAGTTGCTCCCAGCCTTGATGTTTATAGAGCTGCACGCAAACGTGCTTCTGCATTTTCTACATTACGGACAGAGCGTGGTAGGAAGGCACGAATATCGTCTTCCTTATAGCCAACTTGCAGGCGTTTTTCATCCACAAGGATTGGGCTCTTTAAAATTCTCGGTGTTTCCATAATCAGATTGAGGACTTCATTGACACTCAAATCTTCAATATCCACTCCAAGGGCTTTGGCATAGCGATTTTTAGACGAAACGATGCTGGCTATTCCGTTATCTGTTTTTGTCAGAATATCCAGTAATTCTTCTCTCGTAATTCCTTCTTTACCAAGGTTTTGTTCTTTATAACTTAACTGGTGGGCATTGAGCCAGGTTTTTGCTTTTTTACAGCTAGTACAACTTGAGACTGTATAAATTTTAATCATGTACCTACCCCTTTCGCTACATGTTACTATCAGTTTAGTCTATTATACCATAAAAAACATCCGACTTGCGACCTATTTTTAAATTTTTTTGACTTTTTTCGTCATTTTCGTACTTTTTTCTTGACAAAATGAAATTTACAGCCATTCTTGATATTTCTTGATATAGATTTTTTTCACAATTGTCACGCTAATCATATACAAAATAATGATGAAAAGTAAAAAGATGAAATAAATCGGTTTTAAAGGAGTTAGATGAAGTAGGATTGCGAGTGGACTGTAGGGAAGGAAGGTCACAAAGGCTGCAGCCAATAAGGTTGTCACAAGGACTAGCCAAGCTGGACGACTTTGTAAAAAGGGAATTTTAGCTGAACGCAGCATATGGATAACCATGGTCTGTGACCACATGGACTCGATAAACCAACCTGTCTGAAACAAGACAATAAAACCTACGGCAGACTCTGCCCCATGAACATAAGCTTGACCTGTTGTCATGGGTACAATGATAAAATAAAGCAAACTGAAGGTCAAAATATCAAAGGCAGAAGAGATAGGTCCCATCCAAATCATGAAACGTGTGATGGACTTAGCTTCCCAGGTATGCGGATTTCTCAAAAAATCTTTATCCACCTTGTCAAAAGGCAAGGCAATACAAGACAAATCATAGACTAGATTTAGGATAATCAAATGGACTGGTGCCATTGGTAAAAATGGCAAAAAGATTCCAGAGACCAATAGGGATAAGATATTTCCAAAATTAGAACTCACTGTCATTTTGATATATTTAGTCATATTGGCATAGACCTTACGACCTTCAACAAGTCCTTTTTCAAGCACCATGAGATCCTTATCAAGTAGGATAACATCAGCCGTTTCTTTGGCAATATCTACTGCTGTATCAACAGAAATCCCCACATCTGCAACTTTCATAGAAGGAGCATCATTGATCCCATCTCCCATATAGCCTACAGCATGACCATTGGCCTTAAATTGCAAAATAATCCTCGCTTTTTGGTCAGGAGAAAGTTTGGCAAATACTGTTACCTCCTCTACTGCTTGGGCCAATTCTTGATCACTCATCTGATCAATTTCAGATCCTAACAGTATCTGATTGATATCCAAACCAACCTTTTCACAGACTGCTTGAGTAACTTTTTCGTTGTCTCCCGTCAAAATTTTTGTTTGAACTCCATGTTCTAACAGAGCCTTAATTGCTGGTGCTGCAGATGGTTTAGGAGGATCTAGGAAGGCTAAATAACCAGTTAGAATCATATCCCCTTCATCATCAACTGTATAGGCATGGCCTTCCCTCAAACCTGACTTATAGGCCACTCCCAAGACACGCAAACCTTGTTGATTTAGTTGTCTGACTTCTGCTAAAATTTCTTCTCTAATAACATCTGTCAAGGGAGTAATCACTCCTTGGTATTCCGCATAACTGGAAATCGTCAACATTTCCTCTAGGGCACCCTTGGTTACCAAACTAACAACTTCGTGTTCATCCTTAACGATAACACTCATCCGTCTACGTTCAAAATCAAAGGGAAGCTCATCTATTTTTTGAAAAGTTTGAGCCAGATTTTGTAAGAGGGCGTGTTCTTTGGCTTCCTTTTCAGTCCGTTTGATGATGGCTCTGTCCATCAAATTTTTCAAGCCCGTTTGAAAATAAGAATTGAGATAAGCTCGTCTCAAGACGGTCAAATCCAAGCGTCCGTGGATGTCCAAGGGATATTCAAGGACAATTTCGTCTTGGGTTAGAGTTCCTGTCTTATCTGTACACAAAATATCAATCGCCCCTAAGTCCTGTATGGCATTGAGTTTCTTGATAACCACTTTTTCCTTGGCCATAATGATGGAGCCTTTTGCTAGACTGGCCGTGATAATCATAGGAAGCATCTCAGGTGTCAATCCAACACCAACACTCAAAGCAAATACGCCAGCTTCTAACCAATCTCCATCTGTTAAACCATTGGACAAGAAAACGATGGGCACCATGACCAGCATCAAACGAATCAAGAGCCACGAAATACTATTCATCTCCCGTTCAAACGAAGTAGGCTCATCATAGGTGTTCAAAGTCTGCTCAATGGCCCCCATCATGGTATCATCACCAACTGCTAAAACCACGGCTTTGGCACTACCAGACAAGACATTGGTTCCCATAAAGGCGAGCGCTTCTGCTTCTAGCAGACTATCAGATTGTTGGTCTGTTGCCTTGGTCAAAGCCAATTTTTCAACTGCATCACTTTCTCCTGTCAAACCAGACTGTTGTACAAAGAAATCGCGCGACTCAAATAAAAGAAGATCTGCTGGAATCATGTCTCCAGCGCTTAATTTAACCACGTCACCCACTACCAAATCATCGATAGGTACTTCTTGGATTTCTCCTTGACGAATGACAGTCGCAGTGTTGACAATCATTTTTGATAGATTGGTCGCAGCCTTATCACTACGGAGTTCTTGGACAAAGCGTATGCCACCAGAAATGAGGACTAGGACAACGATGATAATAGAAGTCGTCGGATCCTCTTGACCTGGTTTTGCCAACCAGACATTGGTCACCAAGGAAATCACGGCGATGACCAGTAAGATGATCGTAAAAGGATTGATAATGGATTCGTAAATCTTTTTGAGGATACTGTCTTCTTGACCCTTTGTGATGGTATTTTCGCCATATAGGTCACGATTTTTCTCCACCTGCTCCTCAGTCAAGCCTGTTAGACTTGTCTTATAAAAAGATAGAGTTTCGTTTAAAGATGTATGAATAGCTGTTGCTAATCTTTCTTTTGTAGTTTTCATTGTTTTCTCCTATCTGTATGAATGATGTGTTTCATACACAGAGACCAATCACTTTATAAGGGCAGAACGACACAAATCAGCGATTGGCTGTGTATGTGCGGTTCCGGATGATCGTCAATTTGCATCGTCTATCTCCTTTCTTTGATTTAAACAGTAGAAAATCCCACCATAAAATGGCAGGATTAAAAAACTAATTATCTGTTTCTCGTTCAAGCTTTAACTCCATAGGGCAATGTAATGAGCTTAGTCTTGGCCTTCGCGACCAGGACTGTTGACCAACGAGTAGTGTCTCCACTGCTTTGCGGTAGTCATCCGTATCCCTATGGTAGCCTCACCTACCGTTTTCGTCTTTCAGTATAAACTTTTAAATTTTAAAAGTCAATCATTTGAATTGTTTGACTCTTAAATGACTATCAACTCTTTTGGAGCTAGGGTCAATAATTCACAACCTGACTCTGTAATCAGAATATCATCCTCGATACGAACACCGTATTTGCCTTCGATATAGATACCTGGTTCATCGGTCAAGGCCATACCTGCCTTGATAGTTTCTGTAGAAGTTTGGCTAAAGTAAGGCTCTTCATGGATATCCAGCCCGATACCGTGGCCAATACCGTGAGTAAAGTAGTCACCGTAACCTGCTTCAATGATAATATCGCGAGGAATTTTGTCAAAGTCACGGAAGCCTAAGCCTGCCTTAGCTTGGTCAATCAAGGCTTGGTTTGCTTTAAGAACTGTATTGTAAATCTCTGCCTGCTCGTCACTGACATGCCCCAGATAGATAGTCCGTGTCATATCGCTGACATAGTGGTCATAAAGACATCCGAAGTCCATGGTAATAGTTTCTCCCAGCTCCACTGGTTTGTGCATAGGATGGGCATGTGGTTTAGAAGAGTTGATACCACTGGCTAGGATAGTGTCAAAAGACAAGCCAGATGCTCCCAACTCACGCATGCGGAAGTCAAGGAAGTTGGCAATCTCAATTTCAGTTTTTCCTGGTTTGATAAAGTCAAGCGCATCATGGAAAGCTTGGTCTGAGATAGAACAAGCCTTGCGAATCGCTGCAATCTCCGCCTTATCCTTAATCATTCGAAGACCTTCAACAAACTGAGTTTGCGGAAGCAAGTCAAACCCTTCAAAGGCTGCCTGCATACGGTGGTAATAAGAAACCGAAATCTCATCTTCAAAACCGATTCGAGACAAACCCATATCCTTGACAATTCCTGCAATGACAGCCAATTCATCACGGTCTGCTACAATCTCAAAACCACTGGTTTCTTGCTTGGCCGCAATGATATAGCGAGAGTCCGTCACCAAGACCTGACGGTCACGGCTGATGAAGACTGTTCCATTTGAACCCCAAAAACCAGTCAAATAATAGACGTTTTTGAGGTTATTGATGATGATGCCATCCAGTTCTTTTTCTTGCATTTTAGCTAGAAATGCTTGTACGCGTTTATTCATGATGTAACTTTCCTTTCAAATAATGTCCTGTGTAGCTGGCTTCATTGGCCGCTACTTCTTCTGGAGTTCCTGTTGCGATGATGGTGCCACCACCGACACCGCCCTCAGGTCCCAAGTCGATGATATGGTCTGCCGTCTTAATGACATCCAGATTGTGCTCGATGACAAGGACTGTATTGCCATCGTCGACAAAGCGAGCCAATACCTTAAGCAAGCGAGCGATGTCCTCCGTATGAAGCCCTGTCGTCGGCTCATCCAAAATGTAGAAAGATTTTCCTGTCGAGCGTTTGTGGAGTTCACTAGCCAACTTCATACGCTGGGCCTCCCCCCCAGAAAGGGTGGTAGCTGGTTGCCCTAGCGTTACATAGCCCAGCCCTACATCCTTGATGGTCTGGAGTTTGCGTTGAATCTTGGGAATGTGTTGGAAGAACTCAACCGCATCATTGACGGTCATATCCAAGACCTGCGAGATATTCTTTTCCTTGTAGTGAACTTCTAGTGTTTCACTGTTGTAACGGGTTCCGTGGCAGACTTCACAAGCCACATAAACATCTGGCAAGAAGTGCATCTCAATCTTGATAATCCCGTCACCCGAGCAAGCTTCACAGCGACCACCCTTTACGTTGAAACTGAAACGACCCTTCTTGTAACCTCGAATCTTAGCTTCATTTGTCTGAGCAAAAAGGTCACGTATATCGTCAAAAACTCCTGTATAGGTAGCAGGGTTGGACCTTGGCGTTCGTCCGATAGGACTCTGGTCAATATCAATCAAGCGGTCTACATGCTCAATCCCCGTAATCGTTTTAAACTTACCAGGTTTGTCTGAATTGCGGTTGAGTTTCTGAGCAATGGCTTTTTTGAGAATGCTGTTAATGAGGGTCGATTTCCCTGAACCCGATACCCCTGTCACTGCGATGAATTTCCCTAGTGGGAAGCGAGCAGTAACATTTTGCAAGTTGTTCTCACGCGCTCCTGTCACTTCGATAAAACGACCATTACCGACACGGCGTTCTTCTGGTACTGGAATGGCACGTTTACCTGATAAATACTGGCCTGTGATAGACTTGCTGTTGCGAGCTACCTGTTTAGGTGTACCTGCCGCAACAATCTCCCCACCAAAAACACCGGCACCGGGACCAACGTCAATCAGATAATCAGCCTCACGCATGGTATCTTCGTCATGTTCCACTACTATGAGAGTATTACCCAAATCACGCATCTTTTTCAGACTGGCAATCAGACGGTCATTGTCCCTCTGGTGGAGACCGATTGACGGCTCATCTAGGATATAAAGGACGCCAGATAGGTTGGAACCAATCTGGGTTGCCAAACGAATACGCTGACTTTCTCCACCTGAAAGAGTTCCTGCCGAACGTGACAGGGTCAGATAGTTAAGACCCACGTTATTAAGGAAAGTCAAACGGTCCTTGATTTCCTTGAGAATAGGCCGAGCAATGATGGCTTCATTTTCAGACAAGGTTAACTGACTCACCAACTCCAAGTGGTCTGCGATAGACAGGTCTGAAATTTCTCCGATATGTGGTCCTTGCTCGCCACCCACACGGACAGACAAGGCCTGGTCATTGAGACGGTAACCTTGACAGGTTCCGCAGGTCAGCTCATTCATGTAAAGACGCATCTGGGTGCGAGTGTAATCGCTGTTTGTCTCGTGATAGCGACGCTTGATATTATTGACAACTCCCTCAAAAGGAATATCGATATCGCGCACGCCACCAAATTCATTCTCATAGTGGAAATGGAATTCCTTGCCATCAGAACCATAGAGAATCAAGTTCTTATCTTCTTCTGACAAATCTTCAAAAGGCTTATCCATATCCACTCCAAAAGCTGTCATAGCCTGCTCTAGCATGTTTGGATAGTAGTTAGATGAGATAGGATTCCAAGGAGCCAAGGCTCCCTCACGCAAGGTTTTGCTGGCATCTGGCACTACCAAATCAGTATCCACCTCCAGCTTGATGCCCAAGCCGTCACACTCACTACAAGAGCCAAAAGGAGCATTGAATGAGAAGAGACGTGGCTCTAACTCTGGAACAGTAAATCCACAAACTGGGCAAGCATAGTGCTCAGAAAAGAGCAACTCAGAATCGTCCATAGTGTCGATAATGACATAACCTTCTGCAATACGAAGGGCAGCCTCAATGGAATCAAAGAGACGACTACGAATACCCTCCTTGATAACAATACGGTCAACTACGACATCAATATTGTGTTGCTTGCTCTTAGACAACTCTGGCACTTCGGTCACATCATATACTTCCCCATCCACACGGACACGGACATAACCGTCTTTCTGAATCTTTTCAATAACGCTCTTGTGCTGTCCTTTTTTCTTGCGGATGACAGGGGCCAAAATCTGCAAGCGCTGGCGTTCAGGCAATTCTAAAACCTTATCCACGATTTGCTCCACAGAAGAAGCCTTGATAGCTCCATGCCCGTTGATACAGTAAGGCGTCCCCACACGTGCGTAGAGGAGACGTAGATAGTCATTGATTTCAGTCGTTGTTCCCACCGTCGAGCGAGGGTTTTTGCTAGTCGTTTTCTGGTCGATGGAAATAGCTGGGCTGAGGCCATCAATGGCATCTACATCAGGCTTCTCCATATTCCCCAAGAACTGACGAGCATAGGCTGACAAACTCTCCACATAGCGACGTTGTCCCTCCGCATAGAGGGTATCAAAGGCCAGACTGGATTTCCCTGAACCTGACAAACCAGTCACTACAACCAGCTTGTCTCGTGGAATCTCCACATCAATATTTTTTAAATTATGGGCTCGCGCCCCATGAATGACAATTTTATCTTGCATCTTTGTTCTTTCTAGTCCATTATTGCTTACCATTATACCAAAAAAAGTGAGATTCTATTACCCAAAAGGCTGAATTTGTAGTATAATAGTACGGTGTGAAAAAATCTGAAAAATGAGAAAGGATAAGGGATATGAAACAAGTTTTTCTCTCTACAACAACTGAATTTAAAGAGATCGATACGCTTGAACCGGGTACTTGGATCAATCTCGTCAATCCGACTCAAAATGAATCACTCGAAATCGCCAACGCCTTCGATATTGATATTGCTGACCTTCGGGCACCGCTCGATGCGGAAGAAATGTCTCGTATTACCATTGAAGATGAGTACACCCTGATTATCGTTGACGTGCCGGTCACAGAAGAAAGAAATAATCGCACCTACTACGTAACCATCCCGCTTGGTATTATCATCACAGAGGAGACCATTATCACTACGTGTTTGGAACCATTACCGGTCCTCGATGTCTTTATCAACCGTCGATTGCGTAATTTCTACACCTTCATGCGTTCGCGTTTCATCTTCCAGATTCTCTATCGCAATGCAGAGCTTTACCTAACAGCCCTTCGTTCGATTGACCGTAAGAGTGAACAAATCGAAAGTCAATTGCATCAATCAACTCGTAATGAAGAATTGATTGAGCTCATGGAATTGGAAAAAACCATCGTCTATTTCAAGGCCTCCCTCAAAACAAATGAGCGCGTGATTAAGAAATTGACCAGCTCAACCAGCAATATCAAGAAGTACCTTGAGGACGAAGACCTGCTTGAAGACACCCTGATTGAAACCCAACAGGCCATCGAGATGGCAGACATTTATGGGAACGTCTTGCATTCTATGACAGAGACCTTCGCCTCTATCATTTCTAACAACCAGAACAACATCATGAAAACCTTGGCCCTTGTGACCATCGTCATGTCCATCCCAACCATGGTCTTTTCTGCCTACGGGATGAACTTTAAGGATAATGAAATCCCCCTAAACGGAGAGCCAAATGCCTTCTGGTTAATCGTCTTTATCGCCTTTGCTATGAGTGTCTCGCTCACTCTCTATCTCATCCATAAAAAATGGTTCTAAGAGGAGTTCCTATGTCTCAGATTAATCTACAAAAATTAACCAAGAAAAACCAAGAGTTTGTCCACATCGCTACCCAACAATTCATCAAAGATGGGAAAACTGACGCTGAAATCAAGACTATTTTTGAGGAAGTTATTCCCCAAATCCTTGAAGAGCAAGCCAAAGGCACTACTGCTCGTTCCCTCTATGGCGCACCGACCCACTGGGCTCATAGCTTCTCTGTCAAGGAGCAGTACGAAAAAGAGCATCCAAAAGAAAATGATGATCCAAAACTCATGATTATGGACTCGGCTCTTTTCATCACTAGCCTCTTTGCCCTCGTCAGCGCCCTCACAACCTTCTTCTCAGCAGATCAGGCTATCGGTTACGGTTTGATTACCCTTCTGCTAGTTGGACTGGTTGGTGGTTTTGCCTTCTACTTGATGTACTACTTTGTTTACCAATACTATGGACCAGATATGGACCGCAGCCAACGTCCACCTTTCTGGAAATCTGTACTGGTTATCCTAGCTTCTATGTTCCTTTGGTTGCTTGTCTTCTTTGCAACAAGCTTCCTACCAGCTAGCCTTAACCCAGTACTTGCTCCATTGCCACTAGCTATTATCGGAGCAGTTCTCCTAGCCCTTCGCTTCTATCTCAAGAAACGCTTGAACATCCGCAGCGCAAGTGCAGGACCAACACGCTATTAAGAGAATGATAAAAGCAACTGCAGGTGCGGTTGCTTTTTTACTACTTTCCTGATTTAAAAGTATTCTTCTGACATCCCACATAGCTTTCTCTTATCTTTTGTGATAAAATAGGCTCAATCTATTTCTAGGAGGATGAGATATGGTTTCTACTATTGGTATTGTTAGTTTATCTAGTGGCATTATCGGTGAAGACTTTGTCAAACACGAAGTGGACTTGGGTGTCCAACGTCTCAAGGATTTGGGACTCAATCCTATCTTTTTGCCCCATTCGTTAAAAGGATTAGACTTTATCAAGGACCATCCTGAAGCCCGTGCGGAGGATTTGATGCAGGCCTTTTCGGACGATAGCATCGACATGATCCTATGCGCCATCGGTGGGGATGATACCTATCGTTTGTTGCCCTACCTTTTTGAAAATGACCAACTAGAAAAAGTTATCAAACAAAAGATTTTTCTTGGTTTCTCGGATACAACCATGAACCATCTCATGTTGCATAAACTAGGAATCAAGACTTTTTATGGTCAATCCTTCTTAGCAGACATTTGTGAATTAGACAAAGAAATGCTAGCCTATAGCCTTCACTACTTCAAAGAATTGATTGAGACAGGAAGAATCTCAGAAATCCGCCCTAGCAATGTTTGGTATGAGGAACGAACTGATTTTAGTTCCAAGGCTTTGGGGACACCTCGTGTCAGTCATGCAAATACTGGTTTCGAGCTGTTGCGGGGAAATGCCCAGTTCGAGGGAAAAATCCTCGGTGGTTGCCTCGAATCCCTCTACGATATCTTTGACAACTCTCGATACGCAGATAGCACGGAGCTCTGCCAAAAATACAAACTTTTCCCTGACTTGTCAGACTGGGAAGGAAAAATCCTCTTGCTAGAAACAAGCGAAGAAAAGCCTGAGCTGGAAGACTTCAAAAATATGTTGCGGACTTTAAAAGACACTGGTATATTCGAGGTCATCAGTGGACTCTTGGTCGGAAAACCTATGGATGAAACTTTCTATGACGACTATAAAGAGGCACTATTGGATATTATTGACAGCAATATCCCGATTATCTATAATCTAAATGTCGGCCACGCAACTCCAAGAGCAATTGTACCCTTCGGAGTTCACGCCTATGTAGATGCAAAGGAGCAAATCATTCGCTTTGACTATAACAAAAAATAAATAGTTTCTCTATTTTTGTGCTTTTGTATTCGTTTTCGTTACAATTTGTATCTGAATTTATTGCATTTCGCTAATTTCTATGATATCCTTTTGAAGGAGGTGTATATGACAAAACAAAAAATTAATCGAATCGTAGGTTCTATTGGTGCCTTTATTGGAATTATAGTATTTATTGCCTACATACCTCAAATTATCGCTAATTTACAGGGAAATAAAGCTCAACCATTTCAACCTTTATCAGCTGCTATATCTTGCTTAATCTGGGTTATTTATGGATGGACAAAGGAACCTAAGAAGGATTGGATACTAATCATTCCAAATTCAGCTGGTGTTATTTTAGGTGGAATCACTTTTTTGACTTCACTCTAACAAATCTAATAGTATATATAAAAAGCTGGGAAAAATTTCTCAGCTTTTTTCTATATTCTCAGATATGCTAGTTACCTGTACATACTAACGACCGCTTTTCCACTCACAATCATTCTCATGGTCATCAACTAGCCCTGCAGCCTGTAGAAAAGACAAGACGGCGACTGGGCCTGTGAACTTGAAGCCTCGTTTTTTGAGATCTTTGGCTAACTTCTCAGACAGAGGTGTTTTAGCTGGGGCTTGGCGGTAATCGGGAACATCGTTAACGATCGTTTTCCCCTCAACAAAGGACCAAAGATAGGCATCAAAAGAGCCATATTCTTCCTGTAGTCGTAAAAATGCTTGGGCGTTAGCGCGTGTAGCAAAAATCTTGGCTCTATTTCGGATGATGGCTGGATTCTCCAGCAAGTTTTCCAATTCGGTATCAGTCATCTCTGCGACCGCTTGAATTTGATAGCCATGAAAGGCTTCTCGGAAAGCTTGGCGTTTGTTGAGTACCGTTTCCCAAGACAGGCCCGCTTGATAGGTTTCCATACACAACAACTCAAACAATGCTTGGTCATCATGGAGGGGCTGCCCCCACTCCTCATCATGATAGGCGATATAGAGCGGATTGGTCATCTTGACCCACGAACAACGTTTTGTCATGCTCTGCTCCTATTTGACCAACATTTTAAGGGCCGACTTGATATAGTTCTCAGCTGTATCTGTCGTTCCTTCAAAGAATTTCTTGATTTTCTTGAGCTCGATTGCCTTGTAGCCCAAAGCCAACATGGCTTCCATAGCTTCTTCCAATTCTTGGTTTTCAGCGCTAGCTTGCACTGCCACCTTGGCAGGAAGATCATCTCCTGCAACTACTACCTTGCCTTCCAAGTCCAGCACCATCTGCTGGGCTGTTTTCTTGCCAATTTTAGGGAACTTGGTCAAGTAGGTGATATTCTTGGTTTCGATGGCTTGAACCAAGCCAGCATTGTCATCAGCAGCAATAATAGCAAGAGCTGATACAGGCCCAATCCCAGACACCGAAATCAGACTGAGAAAGAGCTTCTTCTCGTCTTCTGAGCGAAAACCATAAAGCAGATGGGCGTCCTCACGCACGACTTGATGCACATAAATTTGAGCTTCTTGATTAACCTGACCTGAATAAGCATAAGGATTGGCCACATGCAGGATATAACCGATACCGTTGACTTCAAGAACAATGTATTTAGCAGTAATTTTGGTAATGATTCCTTTTAAATATTCGTACATAGTTTTCCTTTTAGTTTAATATTTCCCCAACTCACGGAGACTGGTGTGATTTTCCTGAATGCGTCGGAACATCTTTTCCATATCCGACTTGGTAAAATGCACCAAAACAGGGCGTCCGTGGGGACAGTTATAGGGATTGTCACATTGAGAAAGTTGATAGAGGAGCTGTCTAGCCGAATGGTCATCAATATGATGATTGGCCTTGATAGACCGCTTGCAGGACATCATGATAGCCAGCTCTGCTCGGTATTTCTTGATAGAAACTTCCTTGGTCAAAAGGAGCATGTCGCACATCTCATAGATGCCTGACTCAATCTCTTCTTCTGCCATCCAAATAGGATGTTCACGTAGGATAAATTGATTCTCCCCGTACTCTGCTAGAAAGACGCCAACTTCCTCTAAGAGAGGCATTCTTTCCTTGAGACGGAGAGCATCATCCGCTGGAAATTCAAAGATGTAGGGCACTAGGAGTTGCTGCTGGCTCTGGTCAACATTGCCAATGCTTTCACGATACTCCTCGTACTTGACCCGTTCCTGAGCCGCATGCTGGTCTATGATGTAGAGCCCATCTCGTCCTTGGGCAAAGAGATAGGTTCCATGCATTTGCCCGAAAAATTCCAACTCTGGGAAGCTGGATGATTCTTCTCGCTCCAGCTTGTCATAAGCCTTATCAAGACTCGCAAGGTCTAACTCTGGGTGATCTAGCTGGTCGTAGTTAGCAGGCTTTCTCTCTGCAAAATGCAGTTTTGCTGGCTTGGTTAGCTGATCCAAGGTTTCTTTGGCAAACAGGGTTAAATCCTGCCCTTCATCAGTTAATTCTACCTGATAATCAGCCACCTCAGCTTGACTAGGTCTTGTCGACTCAGTTTTCTCATAGTAGAGCGTATTTTCTTTGAGTGGGAGAATGGTCTGCTCCACCTTCTCACGATTGCGCACGGTCGATTTGGCAAGATTTTCCAAGGCATCAGGTATCAAAGTTTGCTCCTTGAGACTGTTAGAAATAGCTTCTGAGACCAGCGTCATCAGTTCTTTTTCCTTGGAAATCCGCACCTCTTGCTTGGTTGGATGCACATTGACATCCGCTAGATAAGGGTCGATATGAATGTGAATGACAGCCAGTGGAAAACGGCCAACCATAAGCTTGCTACCATAACCATCTAAAATAGCACGGTTGAGCAAGAAGTTCTTGATATAACGGCCATTGATGAAGAGGCTGATATAGTTGCGATTAGCCCGAGTTAACTCAGGCAGAGACACAAAACCTGAAATTTCGAAATCTAAGTCAGAGTTCTCAATTTCAATCATCTTCTTAGCACTCGCCAAACCATAAATCCCTGCAATAGCTTGGCGCAGTTGCCCAGTCCCAGCTGTCCGTGTCATTTCCTTGCCATCACTGATCAAACTAAAAGAAATCTCAGGATGGGCCAAGCCCAGACGGTTGACGATATCAATGATATGAGACAGCTCCGCTTGCTGGCTCTTCATATATTTGAGGCGGGCAGGCGTGTTGAAAAAGAGGTCCTCCACACAAACCTTGGTTCCCACAGGACTAGTCGCTGGGATGACTTCTTCTACTTCTCCCCCACGCGCGACGAGCTTGGTCCCATGACTTGCACCATCCACCGCCGTTAACAGAGTCAGAACACTAACAGAAGCGATAGAAGGCAAGGCTTCACCACGAAAACCAAGCGTCCGAATCCGAAAGAGGTCTGCTTGATTTTTTATCTTACTAGTCGCATGGCGGCGCAGGGCCAATTCCACCTCATCGTGGGCAATTCCATGACCATTATCTGTGATTTGAATTTTCTTGAGACCAGCTTCCTCAATCTCAATGATAATCTGACTAGAACCCGCGTCAATGGCGTTTTCTACCAGCTCCTTAACAACGCTAGCTGGACGCTCGATAACCTCTCCAGCCGCGATCTGGTTTGCCAGCACCTCTGGCAATTCAATAATATGAGACATCTTTCAGCCCCTTTCTGTATCTATTTTCCTAGAAATTGATTAGTGCTATTATACCATATTTCAGATAGGACAGAAAAGCAAGCACCACATAGGAACCAAATCCCTCCACATAGACAAAGTCCCTTGCAAGGGTCTGGAAAATAGTGTTTAATAAAGATATACAGGAAGTGATCACAACCTTGTATAACTAAAAAGGAGAGAAATTTATGAAAGTAGAACTACAGATTAGTGAGACTTACAAGGAGGAAAAACTGATTGTCCAAGCACCTCATCCGACAGATAAAGTCCAGAAAGTCATCGAGTTCGCAGAAAATCTTGACCAAAAAGAAACAATTAAAGGAAAGATTGATGATCAGGTCTATCTAGTTAAGATTGGTAAGATACAGCGCTTCTATATCGAGAATCGGAAGGTTCTAGCAGAAACAGCAAGTCAGACCTACAACATTGATTTGCGACTCTATCAGGTCCTTGAAATTCTGCCAACCAATTTTATCCAAATTTCCCAATCAGAAATCATCAATATCGATTCCATCTCTCATCTCAAGCTCACGCCCAACGGTCTGGTAGAAATTTTCTTGAAAAACGAAAGCTTCACCTACTCTTCACGCCGTTACCTAAAAACCATCAAGGAGAAATTAGAACTATGAAAAAACAAATTTTCCACGACGCAGCTGCTGGTGTCCTCATCGGCCTCATCCTCTCTATCATCTTTTCACTTATGTATTCCCCAAATACCTACGCACCGCTAAATCCCTACTCTATCATCGGCCAAGTGATGGCTCAGCATCAGGTTCACGATGCCCTGATCTTGCTCTACTGTACTCTTATCTGGGCGGCTATCGGTATTCTCTTCAACTTTGGAAAGCGATTATTCAGCCGTGACTGGAGCTTGCTCCGTGCTACTCTGACTCATTTTTTCCTCATGCTAGTAGGCTTTATCCCATTAGCAACCCTAGCAGGTTGGTTCCCCTTCCACTGGATTTTCTATCTCCAGCTCATACTTGAGTTCGCAATTGTCTACCTCATCATTTGGGCTATTCTCTATAAAAGAGAAGCTAAAAAAGTAGACCATATCAATCAACTCTTGGAGCATAGAAAATAATAGCAATATCCCACTCACAAATGCATGAGTGGGATTATTTTTATAGTTTCTGTTTTAACTCAACCAAAACATTCATAGCCTGCATAGGTGTCATATTGTAAATGTCCAATTTAGCTAATTCTGCTAGGATAGGATGCTCTTCTGCCGTATCAAATAGTGAAATCTGTTCTGTGACGGCACTTTTTTGCCTCATGGGAGTAGGACTTTCTGTTCCTTGACTCTCTAGCTGAGTCAAAATCTTATCCGCCCTTGCTAACAGGTCTGCTGGCAAGCCAGCAATCTTGGCAACATGAATACCATAGGATTTATCAGCTGGCCCTGGTTCAATCTTATGAAGGAAGGTTACCTGCCCATCCTGCTCTATGGTTGCCACGTGGACATTGACCAAGTGTTCCAAGCTGGACTCCAGACTGGTCAACTCATGGTAGTGGGTCGCAAAGAGGGTCTTGGCTCCGGTATGCTCATGGATGTATTCTATGATGGACTGAGCAAGAGCCATACCATCATAAGTTGCAGTTCCCCGTCCCAATTCATCAAAGAGAATGAGAGAGTTCTTGGTCGCATGCGAAATGGCATTGTTGGCCTCCATCATCTCCACCATAAAGGTTGATTGGCCTGAAACCAAATCATCGGCTGCTCCGATACGGGTAAAGATCGCATCAAAAATCGGTAAATGGGCACTTTCTGCCGGTACATAGGAACCCATCTGGGCCATAATCGCCGTCATGGCTAACTGACGCATATAGGTTGACTTCCCGCTCATGTTGGGCCCTGTAATCAGTTGAATACTGGTATCTTCTGCCATCTGAATCGTATTAGGAATATAGGTCTGAGCCCCCATGACCTTTTCAACGACAGCATGGCGCCCTTTCTGGATATCAATCCGCGAATCATCTCCGAATTCAGGTCGAATCAAATGCTGGGCTTCAGCCACAACTGCTAGACTCTGTAAGACATCAACTGTCGCAATTCCTTGGGCTAGAGCTTGTAAACGTTGGATGTACTTGCTGACCTCTTCACGAATGCGCATAAAAATTTCATACTCTAGGTTAGCTGACTTCTCACGCGCCTCCAGCATATCTCCCTCGATACGGGCTAATTCTTCGGTTCCAAAGCGTTCTGAGTTTTTCAGCGTTGCCTTGCGGAAAAAATGGGCTGGCACATTTCCCAGTTGCGAATTGGTCACATGGAAATAGTAGCCGTCCTTTTTATTATAGACAATCTTAAGTGCGCTAATACCAGAGTTTTCTCGCTCCTTAGCCTCAATCTCAGCAATCCAACCAGTCCCTTCTCTGAGAACGCGACGGTACTTGTCTAAAGTCTCATCAAATCCAGTTCGGATAATACCACCTTCTGTAATCACATGGGGAGCTTCAGGAGCAATCGCTGCGCTAATCAAACTCTCTAACTCAGGGATTCCATCCAGTTGTTCGATGAGATAAGCTAGATCAGGTTGCTCCATTCCTTCTAAAATCGCGCGAATCCGTGGCACACTAGACAAAGTAGTCGCCAACTGCAAGAGATCCTTGGGATTGGTTTTGCCAAAAGAAACACGACTAGCCAAGCGCTCAATGTCATAAACACCCTTGAGACTATCTGTCAAATCACTACGCTCAAAGAAATGGTCGAGAAAGACCTGCACCACTTCTTGGCGTTGGACGATTCGTTCCTTATCAATCAGGGGACGATGAATCCAAGACCGCAAGAGCCGCATACCCATAGCTGTTTTGGTTTCATCCAAAAGCCAGAAAAGACTGCCTTGCTTCTTGCCTGACCGAGCATTCTCAACCAAATCCAGACTAGCCTTGGTCGCATAATCCATCTGCAAGAAATCTTTGATTTCATAGCGGATAACAGGTTTGAGGTGGTTCAATTCCCTCATCTGGGTTCGATGGACATACTGGAGCAACTTACTAGATGCCGCTTGCTCCACAGCTGCTAATCGTGAATCCAGTAAATGAAGGTCTTCAAAGCCTTCTTTTTCATAAGAGAGTACCAGATTCATCTGGCGACTGAGGATTTGTTCTTCTTCCTCAGACAAGTCATAACCCAGCACCACTTCTCGCGCCTTGAGATTACGGATTTCCCCACAAACCAGCGTGAAATCCAATAAACCTGTCACATAAAAGTCACCGGTCACCAGGTCCATATAAGCTAGACCAAATTGATTGCCTTCGCGGTCTATGGCAACCAAGAAATTATTCTGACTGTCCGGCTTACTGCTATCGACCACTGTCCCTGGCGTAATGACCTGAACAACCTCTCGTTTCACAACCCCAACTGCTTGTTTCGGATCTTCCATCTGCTCTGCGATAGCTACCTTATAGCCCTGCTCAATCAAGACATCAATGTACTGTTGGGCAGAATGATAGGGGACACCCGCCATAGGAATCGGATTGTCCGCATTCTTGTTGCGACTCGTTAAGGAAATTTCCAGAATCTGCGCAGCATTGACCGCATCCTCATAAAATAATTCATAAAAATCACCCATCCGAAAGAGCAAAAAAGCATCTGGATATTGCTTTTTAATATCCACATACTGTTGCATGCCGGGTGATAGCTTTTCTGTCGTCATTGTCCGTCTCTCCTTGTCAAAAATAAGTCTTGAGAGCAACTCCCAAGACCTTACTTATCTTTCATCAAATCTAGCAAACGATCTTCCATGAGTTTGGCAACGTGCTGGTCCCGACAAATGACCAATAAGGTATTGGCACCAGCAACTGTTCCTAAAATCCATTCATCCTTGTTTGCATCTACAATATTTGCCAAAACAGAGGCTTCTCCCAATTTGGTATGAAGCACCAAGGTAAACTCTGCTCTTGCAACACCTTCTAAATGATGAGACAAAAATTCCACCAAATCAATCTTTTCTGTCTCATTTGCTAGTACATAATACACCATATCATTTTTCTTGACCTTGGTCAAGCCGATTTCGCGCAAATCACGAGACAAGGTTGTCTGCGTCACAAAGACATTGTGTGCCTCCAACCGATCTTGAATTTCTTTTTGTGTACTTAATTTCTCCTCAGTAATCATTTTTTTTATTAACTGATGACGATCTCTTTTTCTCATAAAATCCTCTTATATGCATATTTATAACTAATTTTATAACTATATTATACCAAAAAAACAGGAGATTTCAAAAATTTTTTCTTCTTTCTTTAAAATTGTGATAAAATAGTAGAAAAGTCCAAAAAGGAGCTCTTAATGAATACAAAAGAATTGATTGCTAGCGAGTTGGCTAGCGTCATTGATAGCCTGGACCAAGAGGCTATTTTAAATTTACTGGAAACCCCTAAAAACTCAGAAATGGGAGACATCGCTTTCCCTGCTTTTTCTCTTGCAAAAGTCGAACGTAAAGCACCTCAAATGATTGCTGCTGAACTGGCTGAAAAAATTAACAGCCAAGCCTTTGAAAAGGTTGTCGCAACAGGACCTTACGTCAATTTTTTCCTTGATAAATCTGCCATTTCTGCTCAAGTATTGCAAGCTGTTATCACTGAAAAAGAACACTATGCTGACCAAAATATTGGTAAACAAGAAAATGTTGTTATCGATATGTCTAGTCCCAATATCGCTAAACCATTTTCTATTGGTCACCTGCGCTCAACTGTTATCGGAGATAGCTTGTCACATATTTTCCAAAAAATCGGTTATCAAACAGTCAAGGTCAACCACTTGGGAGACTGGGGTAAACAGTTTGGGATGTTGATTGTTGCCTATAAAAAATGGGGCGACGAAGAAGCTGTAAAAGCTCATCCAATTGATGAACTCCTTAAACTCTATGTCCGCATCAATGCTGAGGCTGAAAATGACCCTAGCTTGGATGAAGAAGCACGCGAATGGTTCCGTAAACTTGAAAATGGAGACGAGGAAGCTCTCGCACTTTGGCAATGGTTCCGTGATGAAAGTTTGGTGGAATTTAACCGCCTATACAATGAATTGCAAGTCGAATTTGACAGCTACAATGGAGAAGCCTTCTACAACGATAAGATGGATGCAGTTGTAGACATTCTTTCTGAAAAAGGCCTTCTTGTTGAGTCAGAAGGTGCCCAAGTTGTGAATCTTGAGAAATACGGAATTGAACATCCAGCCCTCATCAAGAAATCTGATGGTGCAACTCTCTACATCACACGTGACTTGGCTGCAGCCCTTTACCGTAAAAACGAATACCAATTTGCCAAATCTATCTACGTCGTTGGTCAAGAACAATCTGCCCACTTTAAACAACTCAAAGCTGTTTTGCAAGAGATGGGCTACGACTGGAGTGACGACATTACCCACGTTCCTTTTGGTTTGGTTACAAAAGAAGGAAAAAAACTCTCTACGCGTAAAGGGAATGTCATCTTGCTAGAACCTACTGTTGCAGAGGCTGTTAGTCGTGCCAAAGCCCAAATTGAAGCAAAAAATCCTGAACTAGAAAATAAAGATCAGGTAGCACATGCTGTTGGGGTTGGAGCCATTAAATTCTATGACCTCAAAACCGACCGTACAAATGGATACGACTTCGACCTAGAAGCTATGGTATCCTTCGAGGGTGAAACTGGACCTTACGTTCAATACGCCTACGCTCGTATTCAATCTATCTTACGCAAAGCGGATTTCAAACCAGAAACAACTGGCAACTATAGCTTGAATGATGCTGAAAGTTGGGAAATCATCAAACTCATCCAAGACTTCCCACGTATTATCAACCGTGCGGCGGATAACTTTGAACCTTCTATCATTGCTAAATTTGCAATTAGCCTAGCTCAAGCCTTTAACAAATACTATGCACATACACGCATCTTGGATGAAAGCCCAGAACGCGACAGCCGTCTAGCCCTTAGCTACGCAACAGCAGTCGTTCTCAAAGAAGCCCTTCGCTTGCTCGGAGTGGAGGCGCCAGAGAAGATGTAAATCGCCAAAGTTACTTGATTGCAGAGCAATCTAAGTAACTAACGCCAAATCCTATTCGGACTTTGGCTAGGCGCTTCACTAGTTTTAGGACATAAATATGATTGATTTATGTCCTAAAACGTCGTAATCTTAAAGTTATTGGAACTAAAGTTCCTAATTGTTAGACGCTAGCCGCTTTTATGCGGACTAGCTAACTGCTTCACTAGTAAAGAAACATAAATATTATCGATTTATGTTTCTTTACGTCGTAACCAGAGACACTTGCCTAAACGCCTCACTAAATTGGTCAACCAAATCTATTAATTGGCTTAGTGGCTGGTGCTAATCTTCAAGTCACTAGAATGTAAAGCAATCTAAGTAACTTACACTAAATCTATACGGATTTTGGTTTAGAGGTCTATCAGAAATCTTATCAAGTTTTGCTGACTTGTTCTGCTATTTTAGATCCACTAAATTGATTTATTCACTACTTCTTTATCATACAGGGAGATATTCTATGAGCCAATATGCTTATATCCTCGTTGTGATTAGCTTGGTTTTCCTTTTTCTGCTTAATAAGTACGAGAAGGAGAGACTTCAAAGGCTCTACCAAGAACAACTTTTAAAGGATGAAACATTTAGGTCTGACATCAAAGAGAAAATTCACACGACTGAAAATATCAATGATGTCATTGCTTACATCAATAAAACTTATCATCTAGGAATGTTGCTATCAAAAGACATTACAGATCAATTGAAATAATCAAAAACCGAGAAGCTTTCTTCTCGGTTTTTTAGGGCATAATTTTTATCTTCCAACTATAGCAAATAACATTTATATTAAAAAGTTGGGAACTATATACTAGTTTACATCAACCACAATATGTAGTGTTTCGATAATATCAAAAAGGCGACTTCCAAGTGGAACTCGTCTTTTAATTATCTCGATTCGACTAGGTGTTCAGCCATATATTTTTTCAGCCGTTCCATACCAATATCCTTTGGCTTGCTTTTACGGTTCGCCTGTAAAACATGTTTCCTTATATGCGTTCCGTCTGTCAATGAATCTTGAAGGGTTATTTTTTGGAAAGGTGTTAAGGTAGGATTTTTCAATAATTTCTCTACATCATCAATAGTTAGTTTAGTCTCCTCTTCTTTAATGACCTTATAAAGATAGCGAAACCATAAATCACCGTCATTTCCAGCATATTCACTAGCTCTCACCATGTAATCGTACCACGTTGTCATTATTATTCCCCCTCATTTTTTCTAGGGTTATAGTGCATTGCTATCCAAAGTTTTTTGTCAAAATCAGATAACTCTTTTTTCTTCTGATAAATGCAGTCGTTCAAATCAGGAAATTTGAGACTGTATTTTTTCTCAAAAAAGTTCTGAAACTCCTCTTTACTTTCTGAAATATCAACCAAGGCTTCTAACTCAGCCATTTGTTTGGCAATAGCCCTTCTATCAATTTTCTTTTGACTATCTCCAAGTATGTCATAAACACAACGTTTTGTCAGTTGAGTATAAAAAGAGCGATGTTCAGTAACAAAATCAAAGGAATAGGTCTTATCCCAAAGTTTGGTGTATTTATTGTAAAAACCATCTGAAAGGCTAACTTGATAACCAATCAGCTTACTATCAACTCTACGAGCGATAGACCTTTCCAATTCAAAATGTAGGTCATGTAATGTATTAGTAGCCATAAATCAGCTCCCTGTATTTAGTTCGAATACAGGCATTTGAAATTAGGAGATTAAAACGCTCACTATCCGAATAGTCACGAGTATTATAACGAAAAACAAATTCATCTACATAGTCTTGAATATATTTCTTAGACCACGAATGATAAATCCCTAATACTCCACGTTTCAATCCAGCCCAAAAACCTTCAATCGTGTTGGTATAAACATTACCTTGCACATACTCACTAATTCCATGATTAACAAAGTCATGATTATACATCTTAGCCACTTTATTATAACCTAGCCATCCATCTGTGTAAAGTTGAGCTGTTTCCTTTACGTATTTGACGATTTGTTCGGTCAATGTTTTTGTCTTTGTATCTGGCACATGATGAGCATTGACTTTCCCTTGACATTGAACCATTCCAACTACTGCGGATTTATCCTTTAATGAACGTCCTTGTGCATTTTTGATTTTCTTAGAGTTATGACGGTTCTTGTTTTTACCGCCAATATAGGTTTCATCAACCTCCACAACATCATCAAGTCTATTGTTATTCTCAGTACCAAAACATTTGCGAATACGCTCTAGCATAAACCAAGCTGTTTTTTGCGTAACACCAATATCTTTTGATAATTGTACAGATGAGATTCCTTTTTTGTGAGAAGTCACAAGCCAAATTGCCATAAACCATTTACGAAGTTCAATTTTAGAATTGTCAAAAAGAGTACCAGTCTTGACATTGAAGTATTTTCCAGTATTTTTACAACGGTATTTGTTACCTTTGCATTTGTAGACCTTTGAGGTAGCATCAAAAGGGCTGATAATCATATCGCCCCAAATCATATTTTCTAAATGGTCAATACATGACTGTTCGTCTGGAAAAGCAGATTGTAAATCAAATAACGACTTAAACTCAAACTTCATAACTGGTACTCCTTACTTCTTGATTATATTATATCGAAAACAAGAATATTTGTCAACAAAAATGTAAACTTCTACTATGCAAAGAGCCAAAATTTTGATATAATAAAAGTATCAAAAACAAAGGAAATTAAGCATTATGAACGCAATCACAGCTCACAGCTCACAGCTCACAGCTCACAGCTCACGCTGATTATGTAATCGGACGTGTTTTTTGTCAAGCACTAAAACAGGCTTTTTCACATTTTTGTGAAAAAGTTTGTCGTTTTTCCGTCTTAATAGAAGTTTTGAAAGGTGGTGGTTGCATTGCCTAAACAGAACTATGAGACAGAAAAACAAGGACAAATTGAATTTTTTAAAAATTTCAAGATTCCTTATTTAGAAGATAATTCGATATTAGTTAATAGTACAGATGGTGTTTATCACGGGAATATTTTGGAATTTAAGTTAAATATTACTAATACAGGTAAGGTTCTATTCCAGGCGATAAAGTATCTATCAAAATTAAGGGTGAAAGGGCAATCTGTTCCTGCGAGGATTTTACTAATTGACCTGAATGGTAGCAAAGTTTATGAATATCACTCAAAGGATTATTTAGAGGATATACAAACAATCTATATTGGTTCAGCTTCAAAAGATAATGATGCTTTTTCAAAAGATGTCACCCCTCACGCTGTTTATGACTACTCTAACCAAGTTGATGCTGATAAAGTGAAGAAACTGCTTATCAACAAGGTTGAAAATATAACAGATTGGTATGTGCCTATTGATATTGATGAAAATTGTATTGTTGGTTGGGCTGAGAGATACTATCGAGAAATGCCAACTGCTAAAAAAGGGGATTTTTTAGGAGATGGTACAGGTAAAATAAATATTAACGGTGAAATTAGAGACCCCAGACACTTTAAAGGCTTAATAAATAGCTACCAACATGCAACTAATACAAAATTTAAATATCTTATGGACTGCCTTAATGATAAGCTTAATAAAAAAGATTTGGGAGCGTATTATACACCTAAAATTTACTGCCAAAAAGCAGTTGAACTTGTAAAAGAAGCAGTCGCTAAAGTCCCAGATGGAAATGACTACGTTATCATAGACCGATGTGCTGGTACTGGAAATCTGGAATCTGCTCTAATTGGGGAATTTGATAAAAACGGTGAGGAACTGATTTCACATTGCGTGATCAGCACTTATGAATATTATGAGTACAAGGTACTATCTGAAAGAATAGGTGATAGAGTAAAGAATATTATTCCACCAACAGAAGCAAATGTTATCTATGAAAACGGTAAAATCAGCAATGCAGATGCAATGACAAAAGATTATATTGAAAATCCTTTAATTATGCAGTATGTAAATGATGATAAATACACAATAATACTACTTGAAAACCCTCCTTACGATGATAGTTCTTCAATTCGTGCTTATTATGACGAAGAAGGAAATAAACATCGTACTGGAAATAAAGAATCTTTTGTTTATACACAAATGAAAGATGCAAAAAATACATTTAGAAACAGTAATATTAGTTCTGTTAGAGACTTTGCTAATCGCTTTATTTGGTCTGCTTTTAAATATTATCTTAGGCAAGATGCAGATAGCTATATTGTATTCTCTCCTGTAAAATACTTTAAATCTATTGGACTAATAGACAAACCTCATCATCGTTTTGAAAGTGGTTTTCTTTTCAACAGAAAACATTTCCATGCTAGTCCATCAGCTATTAGTTGTGTTCTATGGTCTTATGGGAAAAATAACCCTCCTAAAGATTTTGTATTGAAGACATACGATATTGATAAAGATGGCCAGTTAATACAATTAAATGATTCAACTGTAAAAGAAATTAACAGCCCTTTCTCTTCATACAACAAGAGATATATAGGTAAATCTCATACAATTGTCTCTTGTGACAGTCAAGGGAATCCAGTTGTTAGAAAGCAAGATACTATTAGTTACAATGATTCAAACGTTCTCGGTTATTTTTGTCAAGGTTCTGCTTCGTTTCATTTAGGAAGATTGGCTTATTTCAATGGGAGAGGTATGTTTATCACAAAAGATAACTTTGAAAAAGTCTGTCCATTATTTGCTACAAAGATGTTTCCTCAAAGCTACTGGTTTGAAAAAGATTTTTACTTTACATCATCTGATAGAGGTAATGACTATCTTATGGATAAAGAATTTTTAAAAGCTAGTCTTCTTTATACTTGTCTATCACACAAAAATAATTGTTTATCTTTTGAAGGGCAAGATGGGGTTTTTTATCGGAATGAGCTTTGTCTTGATTTCCCTGAATCAAAAACAATAGCATTTCAAGCATTACAAAACTATCAGCTAAATGCTGATGAAAAAAAAATTGCTAAATTTATGGTCGCTTATTATGAGTGAAGTGAAGGGGTGTGATGAATTTTCACCTCAAAACACTTACGGAACTTATCAAATTGAACAACAGTTAAATAAATCTTGGACAGAAGGGGTAGGAAAAAATAAGACGACCATCTATAAATATCCTATTTTAAATAGTTATATTGTATCTCTAAAAGAAGAACTTAAACAATATTACAACTCCTATCTTTTACCAAAGATTTTTGAATATGAATTACTTAAATAATTAAAAGACGATTTCCGCTTGGAAGTCGCCTTTTTTGATATTCTTGAAAATACTATATCTTGTGTCTAGTGTAAACTGATATATAGTTCACAAAAATTTTATAGGTAATTTTCATCTCTGCTATAGAGGGGGATATAATAAGTTCTTTCTTCTAATGATTGAAAGATTGGTTTCAGCTTAACTTTCCAACTCATACAAATCTGCGATAATCGCTGCGACACGTTTGATATCTCCCAGCATACCTCGCATTTCAAAATCAGCCAATACAGGGAAGCCAAAACGTTGACTATATTGCTTGGCTGTCAGGCAGTATTGGTTATTAAAGTTACGATTTCCTGAACCAACCACACCAAAACACTTACTAGCATTGTCACCATAGGCGATAAAATCTCCCACTGGTGTCGTCAAAATCTCGACATCTCCGTTATCCACGCCATTCCCACCTTCTAGGTAAGTCGGCAAAAAAGCAACATAGGGATGGTCCATTTCATAGAAATCTTGGCCTTCTTTGACCAAATCCTTGATATGAATCTTTTGAACCTCAATTCCCTCGTACTGGGACAAGAGATAGTCTTTCAAGCGCGTCACAAAACTCTCCGTATTTCCGCTCAGACTGATGTAGACCAAGGAAACTTTTTTCATGTTCTCCTCCTTTTTTTAAATCATAAAAAATAACTACCAAGATTGTATCTTGATAGTTATGCTTTGTCAACTCTTAGGCAAGTTCTTCCTCTTCTTGAGTTTCTGTCAATTCTTTTTGCTGACGCCACATTTTATAGAAGACAATTGCTAGGAAGATAACATTGAGTACGATCCCAAAAATAGCAGAACCTTTGGCACCAAGCTCCGCTCCCATACGGATGTTAGGGTCTGTAAAAAGTAAAACCGCATCCTGAACGCCGATAAAGTTGTAGATAGAACCAACGATGGCAACGAAGACATAAGCAAGATAAGTGTAGTTAGCCAATTGGATGTTTTTACGAACAAGGAAAACCAAAGACACAACCACCAGAATAACAGATAAGACAACCAAGAGAATGTTGAAGATAGAATGACCATGCTCCGATACCTTAATGGTGTAAGCAACGAGCTCCTTAGCATAAGTAGCATTAACACCTGATGCTGATGTTTCTAGATTGTTCATACCCTCCGCAGTAGGTACTGGAGATATGATTCCAAATAGTGACATTGCTGAGAGTAAGGCTGAAAAAATCAGTAATACCCATAGATAGATTGGTTTCTTTTTCATAATAGAACCTCCTGATATTATTATCGATATTATAGCACTTTTTGTAAAGGGATACAAATATTATAGTGTGGTTTCCACCTGTTTTCGGTAGGCTTTTGGCGATTTTCCGCACAATTTTCGGAACACTTTATAGAAATATCCAACATTACTGTAACCAACAGCATAACAAATATCTTCAATACTGTCACTAGTTGAAAGCAAGAGCTGCTGGGCAGCCTTAATCCGTTGTTTGTTTAGTAACTCTGCGAAGGTCGAATTGGTTTCACGCTTAATCAACTGACCCAGATAGACAGAATTGATAAAGAGATCCTTACTGATATCCTTGAGAGAAAGTTCTTTTTGGTAATCACGACCAATAACTTCCAACACACTGACCACATTTTCATTCATACGATATTGCCCAAAGAATCGGGTCAGAGTTTCCTTGATATAAAGAACCAATTCATCGAAGGATTGAATAGCATGAATCGTTTTGACGATATCCGTCAAATCATCAGCTTTGAGGTGTTCAAACAAGTGGAAGACATCCATGACAAACTGGATAAAAAGCTGTTTGGTAATCGGAACACGCGGTGTATTCTTAAGAACCACCTTCTCCAAAAGATTCAACTCTTCCACGATTTGATTGAGATTCCCCTGAATGATAACCCTATAAATCGGTTCGTAATAGGCAAAGAGACTCTCAGACTGTTTTAGATTTACAGAACCGTAAAAGAGGGCTTTCTCAGCGTTCAGCTTCCAGCGTTCAAAGTGTTCTTGATAAGGAGCTTCAAAAGCTGTAACAACTAAACCATCTAGGGGTTGGTCAGAAATGAAAATCTGCCAATCTTGACCCAAGACATAGTAGGGAATGGTGAAGGAGCCTTGTTTTCCCTTGGATAGGCCTATCCACCAGTTCTCCTTATCTCCTAGATAACTAGCAAATCCAGCCTCGTCTAAATCTTGACTAAGGGTCTGACTTTTCTTTCCTCTCTCACCGAGCTGACCTGCAATCTTCTCCAGCAGATTTCCCAACTCTACCTTATCAACAGGCTTAACCAGATAATCCACCACACTAAGGTTCATTGCTCTTTTTACGTAATCAAATTCCTGATAACCTGAAAGCAGGATATAGGCGGCATCTGGTAAGATTTCTTTCATTTCCCGAATCATGTCAAGCCCAGTTTTATCGGGCATGTTGACATCTGAAATGACCACATCTACTGAATTTTCTTGGACATATTCTAGAGCTTCATCAGCATGACTGGCTGTTGCGACGACCTCCATATCCCACTTATCAAAGGGAATCAAACGTTTCAGACCTTCTGTCACCATGTACTCATCATCTACTAATAATACTTTATACATTTTCTCCCTTTCTACTCATCTTGAATTGTAATACGATACTGAACACCTGCTTGCTCTGCAGACTCTATAGTAATAGCATATCGATCCCCAAAATAGAGCACAAAACGCTCATGGACATTCACAATCCCGATAGACTGCCTTTTTGCACTATAGCTTGCCTGGTGTTCAAACTGTCTCTGACTTAATTTTTCTCGGATATCGACCAGCTTTTCAGTCGACATACCACGGCCATTATCGACCACTAAAATTTCTACAAAACCATCCTGTTTAAGAGCTTTAATGCTAATCACATTATCTGTCCGTCTATGGTCAACACCATGCGCAAAATAGTTTTCTACCAGCGGTTGCAAGGTAAACTTAGGAATCTTCATATTTTCTAACCCTGGATCTATCTTGAAACCATAGGCAATGGATTTAGGATAGCGAACCATGCAGAGATAGCTATATTTACGACAAAATTCTAATTCCTGTTTGAGAAGAGTTTCTCTTTCGTCAGAAATATTGTTACGCAAGAGACTACTGAATTCATAAATGATATCTGCCAACTCATCTTGACTCTGCATAACTGCATACATTCGCAAAAATTCCAGCGTATTATACATAAAATGAGGATTGATTTGCGCCTGCAGGGCTCGCATATTGGCATCTTTTTGACTAAGCTCTAACTGGTAAATATCATGGATGTTCTTTTCCAATCGATTCAACATATCATTGGTCGTCTCCGCGATTAGGAGCAATTCCTGATCCTTTTCAAGCGTATCAATGCGAAGACCTTCTTCCCCTTGGGCAATAGCTTGAATGGAATCCACCAAATCCACTACCTGCTTTTGGTAGTTAGCAAAAGTCTTCCTCAAAGTCAGATAGAGAATGACAATAAAGAGAAGGCTCAAGCCCACAATCAAAGCAGAGCTGGTCACCGTTCCTTGTAAAACAAAGTTTTTAGGAACTGCTACCTGAACCTGATAGCCATGAGAGGTTACACCAACAAACCAGTTCTCATGTTCCCTATTGACCCTCTCACCAATATGAAAAATCTCCGTATCAAATGGTGATGTCACAGTAACAGCCATCGGGATATGACCCCGGGTATTGTCTACAGCATGGTATAAGATTTCTGGATCCAAGGAAATATAAACAACCCCTATAGATTGATCCGTCGCTGGGTCTAAAATAGGAACTCCAAAACTATTGGCCTCCGGTTTAAAAGCCTCAGCAGGCAAGACATGCCCACTTCTTTTATCCCTTGTTGACACATAAACTTCTTTAAAGTCCTGCAAGACGATTGCAACACCCGTTATATAGTCATTTTGGACATACAGGTCATCAATATTTTCATACAGAGAAATAGAAGTTGAGGAAGCCGCTTGATGCTCCAACAACCAATAAAAATACTCAGAAGTTGATAGGCTAAAGTACTTATAAACCCCTTGTATACGGTCTTGATTGGCTACTAAATCTTGCGCTAGCTGGGCTGACTCGCGATAATAATATTCCACCTCTTCAACTGTTCGAGTGGTTACACGCTGGGCTACTCTCTGGGCTTCCTTTTCCCGTGAATCCCAGTCAGCGTAAGAGAGTAAGATTGCAAAACTCGCAATAATAATCATCATAACTGAACTGTAGGTTCTTAGAAGCGTATGTAGCCAAAACTGCTTCATTCTATTTTGTCGCCAATTTTTCATGGATACTTTCATAGACCGGTTCCAACATATCACTGATAAAGAAATGCCACATCCCAATTCCTACAAAGAAAAGTAGGGCAGGCATATAGTAACCAATTGCCACAAGTAGCACTGTCCCAAGGAGAACCTTGGCCACAGCTGCTAGACTCATAAAGATGCCAATCAAGGATAGTTTGAGACTATTTCGATAGGACAAATCAAAATAAACTTGTAATTTCAAAGATACTGTATAAGCCAAAAAGATCAGGGCAACTACTAGGACATTCAAAAAGGTCGCAATCAAATGAATAATAGTCTGATGAGGCAATTGCACCAAGAGATACAGGCCATAGACCAAAACTATATCCACCCCTAAAAAGCTATAGAAAATCAGGTTGCTTGAGACGAAATTTTGCTTATAAAGAGACCACGCCTCCTTCAAACTGTATTCCCGAAAGCTATAACCATGTTCTGCATATAGGCTCATCAAGGTGGCACTAGCAGGCGCTAGACCAAGGATAATCCCTCCCACCAAGGTTAATAGCCAAAAGAAGGCTGTCGCAATCATCCCTAAAAAGAAACGATTAAAGACAAAGTCTAAAAATCTCCCCATGATATCCCCCTAAAAATAACTATGAAACTATTATATCATATTTCAAGCGTTTTCAAAAACATAGACTATCCATTTACAATCCCACCAAACCGTGGTACAATGAGAATTGTGAAAAAATTATCAGGAGACAATTCATGAACAAATCTATCTTAACTACACTGCTCTTTGCAGTTCTTTACTTCCTCTGCATGGGGATTGGTGTCCTTTTGGGCAATCTCTTTGACCAAACTGGAAACATGTTTTATGCACCTGCCTTTACTGCCCTTGTCGGCGGTAGCGTCTATATGATCCTAGTCGCAAAAGTTCCGCGCTTTGGAGCCATTACCACTATCGGTCTTGTCATCGCCCTATTTTTCTTGGGGAGCAAACACGGTGCCGGTGCCTTCCTTCCTGGAATTATCTGTGGCCTCCTAGCAGATGGAGTAGCTCATTTAGGAAAATACAAGGACCAAACAAAAAATTTGCTTTCTTTCATTATTTTCGCCTTTAGTTCAACTGGTCCAATCTTACTCATGTGGATTGCGCCCCAAACCTATATGGCTACTCTTCTAGCAAGAGGAAAATCCCAAGAATATATCGACCGTATCATGGTCGCACCAAATCCTGGAACCATCCTTCTATTTATCGCTAGTGTTGTCATCGGAGCCCTAGTTGGCGCCTTGGTTGGACAAGCCTTGAGTAAAAAATTTGCACAGAAGATCTGATAAATAAAAAGAGCCGCACGGCTCTTTTTTATTTATGACTCAATTTCTTAGTCAAGAAATCTCCCAAGAATTGGATTGCAAAGATAATCAAAATGATAATGATGGTTGCCAAGATAGTTACATCGTGATTGTAGCGGTTAAATCCATAGGCGATGGCTACGTTACCGATACCACCAGCTCCAACCGCACCGGCCATAGCTGTTTCTCCAACAAGAGAAATCAAGGTCACAGTCGTCACACGGATCAAATCTGGCAGACCTTCTGATAGGTAAACACCTACGATATCCCAGAATGTCGCTCCGCTAGCTTGAGCCGCCTCAATGACACCACCATCTAGCTCAGCCAATACCACCTGTACTTGACGGGCAAAGAAGGCAAAGACTGCAAAAGATAGCGGTACGATAGCCGCATTTGGACCAATGCTTGTTCCTACGATTAGATGAGAGAAGGGTGACAAGACTGCCAAGAGGATGATGAAAGGAACCGCACGGAAAATAGAGGTGATTTTATCCAAAATCCAGAAAACGACTTTATTTTCCAAGACACCACCTGGCGCTGTCAAGACAAGGAAGAGACCTGCAACAAGCCCCAAGAAACCTCCGATGATGAAGGAAAGAACTGTCATATAAAGAGTTAGGTAGATGGCTGTTCCCCAGCCTGCTTGACCAGCCCAACCCATTTTATAGACATTTGGCAAATAGGTTTGAATCAATGATTCCATCTTACTGTCCTCCCTTCAATACTTTTAGTTGTACGCCTGCTTGACGAATGGCTTCTTGAGCACCTGCTAGCGCTGCTTTTTCACCTGACAAGACCACAACCAATTCTCCAACAGGAGTGCCGTCAAGGATTTCGATATTCCCATAGAGGATATTAGCTGTTACTTGGTAATGCTTGTACAATTCATTCAAAAGTGGCTCGTCTGTCGAAGCACCTGCATACTTGAGTTGCACTAAAAGACTGTTTTCAGACAAGTGTTCCACGATTTCTTGCTTCTCAATCTTGACCATGGCTTCGTCAATACCTGTAGCTGTTGAGATAAAGTCTTGAGTCAAGGGTTGTTTAGGGTCTGAGAAGATTTCAAGAACACTACCCTCTTCAATTAAATGCCCATCCTGCATAACTGCCACACGATTGGCAATATCTTTGACAATCTGCATTTCATGCGTAATCAAGACAACAGTCAAGCCTAATTTTTGGTTCAAATCTTGCAACAAGGCCAAAATCTGCTTGGTTGTCTTAGGGTCAAGGGCAGAAGTTGACTCGTCTGAAATTAAGATTTTTGGATCATTTGCCAAAGCACGCGCAATGGCCACACGCTGCTTTTGCCCTCCAGATAGTTGTGAAGGGTAGTTTTCAGCACGGTCTGCCAAGCCAACCAAGTCCAACAACTTAGCTACTTTAGCCTTCTTTTCTTCCTTGCTGAGTCCAGAATGTTTAAGGGCAAAGGCTACATTCTCCTCTGCTGTCTTTTGGCTCATCAGGTTAAAATGCTGGAAAATCATTCCGATATCCTGACGTTTGCGACGCAACTGCTCTGCCGTCAAAGTGACCTTACCATCAAAAATCACATCGTCGTCAATGGTAATTTTCCCTGCAGATGGTTTTTGCAAGAGGTTAATCACCCGTACAAGGGTTGATTTCCCTGCTCCAGAATATCCAACAATTCCGTAAATATCCCCTTCTTGGATGTGAATGGTCACATCCTTGACCGCTGTGATGATTCTCTTCTTTTGGTGAAAAGTCACATCGATCTGATCTAACTTGATAATGTCTCTACTCATAGCTTCTAATCAGCTCCTCTACTAATTCAATATGGGTGTAGTAATCGGCGATTCGCACGTTCTCATCTCCACCGTGGTCCCGGCTATTAGCATTTCCTAGACCGAAGGCCACCATTGGCACCTCTAGGGCATCAAAGACCGTATGCATAGGCCCTGTTCCAGCTGTAGTCGGCAAGACTGAAACGCCCTGTGGATAGAATTTCTTGGCCAACTCGATCACATTGAGAATGGCTGGCGCGCTCATATCGCTTCGATAGCTCATCTCTCCCAAGGTATAGTATAATTCTACCTTATCAAAGCCATTTTTGTCTAGCTGTTTCCGAATTTTTTCCAGAACATCATGCGGTTCTAGGCCAGGAACCAAACGAACTTCTAACTTAGCACTAGCTTCTGCAGGCAAAATCGTTTTAACCCCTTGTCCTTGATAACCTGACTGAATCCCTTCTATATTAAGAGCTGGCTCGAAAAAGAAACGTTTTAGAAAGGCTGCACGGCCCTCTTGTAAGAGAGGCAATTCCAAACCATAAATCCGGCTGATTTCCCCTGGATTTCGTTGGGCATAGGTATCCACCAAGGCCAATTCACGTTCATTTGGCTCTTGAACTTCTTCGTACAAGCCTTCAACCAAGATACGGCCATCTGCCGCACGAAGAGACTGTAGGGCTTGGAGGAGATACCAAGGAGCTGATTCCACAACCCCACCATAACTGGAGTGGATATCCACATCAGCACTTTTAACCTTGGCATCGAAGGTCACAATCCCCTTATTTCCACCCGAAATTTCCAGCTGTTCCAAGGCATTTTTGGTTCCTTGTTCCCAGACCAATAAATCCGCACCACGGAGTTTATCCGCATGCTTTTCTAGATACTTATCTAGGTCTGTCGAAGCCGATTCCTCCGCTCCCTCCATGATAAAACTAATATTGACAGGTAGGTCATCATGATGCTGCATGTATTTTCTCAAAGCACTCAAACGAGCTGTGATATGACCCTTGTCGTCATCAACCCCACGCCCATACATGAAGCCATTGCGGACCGAAAGCGTAAAGGGATCCTCTGTCCAGACCTGATCCCCATCCGCTGGCACAGTGTCATAGTGGTTATAGAAAATCAAGGTTTTGGCATCTGGACGCGAACTCTTGAAATGTGCCATGACAAAGGGCGCCGTATAAGTATCATCAATCTCCACTTCAGCCCCAACACGTTTGAAAATCTCACCCAGATAATTTGCGACTTCCTTAAGTCCAACCTGCTGGGCAAAGACCGATTTCTTAGAAATCAAGGTACGCAAAACCTCAAAATAATGCTGGGCTACATGATCCTTTTCGAATTTTTCAATTTGTTCTTGTTCACTAGGAAAAACCATATTCTCTCTACCTTTCTATGAACGAATAGTCTTCTTTACAATCCATGCTCTATACAAAAGCAAGAGGTGGAATTTTCTCTCCCACCTCCCTGTTTCTTATTACCAAACTGGTTGATCCAAACCGTCTGATGTTTCTTCGATAACTTTTTTCACTTCATCTGTGTGGTAAGCTGCGATCACTTTCTTGATAGCATCAGCCTTAGGTGATGATTCCCAATCTTTTTTCGCAACGATGATGTTGTACCATTGTTTTGAGTTTTCATCAGCTTGTTCTTTGAAAAGTGCTTTCTTGTAGTCCAATTTTGCTTCTGTAACGAAAGTATTGTTTACAACAGCAGCGTCAACTGATGACAATGAACGAGCTGTTTGGCTAGCATCCAATTCAGTGATTTTCAAGTTCTTTGGATTTTCTTTGATGTTAGCAACTGTTGCAAGAGCAGTTCCAGAAACATCCAATTTAATCAAGCCAGCTGATTGAAGCAAGTAAAGCGCACGGCTTTCGTTTGTAGCATCGTTTGGTACAGCAATTTCTCCATTTGCTGGGATGTCTTCTACTTTAGTGTACTTGTTGTCACTTCCATTCAAACCTGAGTAAAGGCGGATTGGAGAGATATAAGTATCAGCAATCGCTACAAGGTCTTTTCCGTTTTCTTTGTTCCAGTTGTTCAAGAAGTTATAGTGTTGGAAAGCGTTCAAGTCTACTTCACCATCAGCAGTTGCCTTGTTTGGTTGTGAGTAGTCTGTGAACTCTGTAAATTCCAAAGTGATACCGTCTTTTTTAACCAATTCTTGGATTTTGTCCCAACGTTTTTCTTCAGAACCGCTACGGTTGACAGTTGCAATTTTAATAGTTGTTGCATTGTCTGCTTTCTTTTCTGAGTTTCCGCAAGCTGCAAGAGCCAAACCTGCGACTGTAGCAAGGGCTGCTACACCAAGCCATTTTTTGATTTTCATGATTCTTTCTCCTTAAAAATAATACCGTACTAGTATCTCACAATTTGTTTGATTTCACAAATTGTTATTAGATAATCAGATATATAGTTTAAAACTATATACTTAAAAATTGAGAAATCACCCACCTGATTCAGAATGGATGATTTCAAAAAATTATTTAATATCAGCTTCTGCTGGTAGGTAAGTGTCTCCAAAGAATTGTTTAGACAACTTTTCAAGAGTTCCATCTTTGTAGAGTTCTTGGATACGTTTGTCTACAAATGTTTTCAACTCATCTTGACCTTTGGCAAGAAGTGGGTAAACGTAAGGTTGTTGGTCGCTTGGAAGTTCAATAACTTTCAAGTTGTCCAAACCTTGGTCCTTGATGACTGTTTCAACACCGATTTTATCAAAAATCTTGTAGTCAAACTGGCCATCGCTCAAGCGTCCCATGATTTGTTGGAAGTCCGCTTTAGTATACTTTAGGACAGTTGGATTATCTGAATGTTGTTTGTTGTAGTCTTCTAGCTGTTTAGCAGATGTTGTCCCTTGAACAACTTCTGTTGATTTTCCACCGATATCATCAAGCGATTTGATGCTAGGGTCATCTTTTTTCACTACAAGAACGTTAGGGTTTTTAGCAGTTGGAGCTGCATAAAGGTATTTTTCAGCACGTTCTTTAGTGTAGCTGATGTTGCTAACAGCCATATTGTAACGGTCAGCATCAAGTCCTGCAAAGACACCTGACCATTCTGTCTTCTCAAACTTGACATCATATTTGTCAGAATCTTTAAAGATAGCGCGAACCACTTCAATTTCGTAACCAGTCAATTCGCCATTTTCTTCATAGTTGAATGGTTTTGGTGTAGCATTGGTTGCAACGATAATTTCTTTCTTGCTAGCTGCTTCTCCTTCTTTTTTCGCACCACCTGAGCAAGCTGCTAGCACACCTGCAGCAACAAGCCCTAGAGCAGCAAGAGATGAGTATTTAACGATTTTTTTCATGTCATTTCCTCCAAAATAGAATACCTTATAATCTTAACAGAAAAAGAGCATTTACGCCATTATATGATATCTATCTCTGTGATAGGTTTTCTTTATGGCTAATTTATACTCAATAAAAATCAAAGAGCAAACTAGAAAGCTAGCCGCAGGTTGCTCAAAGCACTGCTTTGAGGTTGCAGATAGAACTGACGAAGTCAGTCACATATATACGGTAAGGCGACGCTGACGTGGTTTGAATTTGATTTTCGAAGAGTATTAAAAGACTAAACGCAAGACTGCAATTAAGACCACCCCAAAGAGAACTGTTCCGACTAGATTGCGGTAGCGAAAGGCCACCCAAGCTGTTGGAAAGACGGCTAAGAAGTCCAGCCATTTGATTTGAGGTAAGTTACCAACCTTGCCTGTCACTACGCTTGAAAGAATCAAGGCGAAGATAATAGAAACGGGCAAGAACTTCAAAAAACGCTCAACAATCGCAGGCAGGCCCTTATACTTGACCAAGATGAAGGGAATCATACGGGGAATCCAGGTCACTAAGCCAGAGAAAATAACTGCTAATAAAAGATACTTACTGACCATCTAAAACCACCCCCATTGTACAACCAAGTAGCGTCGCAAACAGAACAGCTAGTGATTGAGACACCACTGTTAAGAGTAAAAAGAAGGACACCGCAACAACTGCTAGGATAATCAGCAGATTACGGACAGGAATCCGTCTTTGCATAATCTGGAATTGCGAAGCAAAAATTCCGATGAACATCCCAACCAAAGCAAAGTCCAAACCAAAAATTTCTGGATTTGGTAGCAGACCACCCAGAGCAGTTCCGACTACTGTCCCAACAAACCAAGCCACATAGCTGTTGAGATTGTTTCCGTGCATCCACATAGGATTGACCTTGTCTGCATGGGCCAATTCGCCCATCAATACACCATAAGTCTCATCCGTCAAGATACTAGACATACCGATATTGTGCCATAGACTAGTGTGACGGAAATAAGTCGATGCATGTAAACTCAGCAAAAAGAGACGTAAATTGATCAAAAAGACCGTCATGGCAATGGCAGCTACAGGTGCCTGCACTGCAATCAAGGCCAACATGGCAAACTGGGCACTCCCAGCATAAACAAAGAGGCTCATCAAGGCCATCTCAACAGGTGTCACATAAGGTGCACCGATAATTCCACAGGCTAGTCCGATACTGACATAACCAAGGGCCGTTGGCATGGCTGCCTGCGCCCCCTCCCAAAATCCTTTTTCTTTCATCTTTCTCCTCATATTGTCTTAATAGGTGGCCTGAAAAAGCTCCAGCCACAGCATGGACTATTATAACACATTCATAGAAGAGAAAAAAGTTTTGAATCTGAAACTTGGAGCTAGTAAAAAATGCTGAAATCCCAGTGTTATTAATACATTCTAAATTGATCCACCCGAATAGTATACTTTTTATCTTCAATTTCTTTAGCATCTTCATCTTCTGTCGGATAAACATCAATCCAGAATTCTCTCCTTTGTCCTTTCAACTTGACTTTATAGCGATAGCCGTCATCGTATAGTCCTACCGTCTCGGTAGTTACAGATTGGAAATTCGGAAGAGCCTTAATTTCTTTTTTTATAGTCTGGGATAGATTGTTGAGCACTACTTGTTGCTCCACCTTTGAAGTTACAGGAATATGAACTGTCGCTTTTTCCAAGCGATGTGATTTTGAAAATGTGAATCTTGCTCGACCTATATAACTATTCAAAGCAATATTTTCGTAATCATAGAAAAGGCGTCCCGTTTTATAAAAATAGGGGTCTTCTGCATGCCAGCTATCTCGATAGCCCGTCTCGGTTTCTTCTACCACTTCGCTAGCCTCACCAAAAACTTCTTCAAAGGATTTAAGCGGCATATTGAATGAAAGTGATTCAAACAAGACCAGTTGTGTCTTTTTAAAATTATAGCAAGCTGTTAGCAACATGAGTAAAGTTCCTAGAGCAAACAAACTACTGATTATTTTTGTAAATTTCATATTTCTACTATACTAAAAAACTCTATGATTGACAAACTTTGATAGAGTCGGATTTCGTGAAGGGTAAGTAACAAACCGTTATAATAAAAAAGACTAACAAACCCGTCTCATTTATAATACTTAGCTAGTCAGTTCTTTTGTTTTTATGATTGATAAAAGAATATAAAGACCAATGCCGTTATAAACTATATGCAGTCCAATAGACCAATAAATAAACTTTGTTGCTCTAAATAAGACTGCAAATATGAGATCACTACCCAAATAGAAGAAAAAATCAACTGATCCTAATCAGACAGACTCTTCTTTATTCCATAGTATCAAAAGCGAGACTTGGTTTGGCATTGAGGTCCAAGCCTGCGAAGTTTTCTTTATTCCACTCGCTGACGCTGGCATAGGCAATCATTCCTGCATTGTCTCCACAAAGACGCAGTGGTGGGATGATGACCTTGACATCTGTGATTTCGGCCGCTAGGCGTTCTCTGAGACCTTTATTGGCTGCCACACCACCTGCCACGACAAGGGTTTTAACAGGGTATTTCTCCAAGGCTTTCTTGGTTTTAGCCATAAGAATATCCATGACTGCTGCTTGGAAGGAAGCACACAAGTCCTCTGTAGACAGACTTTCTCCCTTTTGCTCGGCATTGTGGTGAAGATTGATAAAGGCAGACTTCAAACCTGAGAATGAAAACTCTAGATTATCTTCCTTAATCATGGCACGGGGGAAATCATAAATATCCTGTCCCTGATGAGCTAGCTCATCAATCTCACGACCTGCAGGATAGGTCAAGCCCATGACACGGCCGACCTTATCATAAGCCTCACCAACCGCGTCATCTCGCGTTTCTCCAACAATCTTGTAGTCACCAGCCTCGGAAACATAGACCAACTCCGTATGTCCACCGCTAACCAAGAGGGCTAGCAAGGGAAACTCCAAAGGCTCCACACTCTGAGCGGCCATGAGGTGGCCAGCCATGTGGTTAACGGGAATCAGCGGAAGTCCATGCGCCCAAGCAAAGGCCTTGGCAGCCGACAAACCAACTAGCAAGGCTCCGACCAAGCCTGGTCCATAGGTAACAGCCACAGCTGTCACGTCCTCTTCCGTAATCCCTGCTTCTGCCAGTGCCTCCTCGATGCAGGCTGTAATGACCTCGACATGGTGACGACTGGCTACTTCCGGCACTACGCCCCCAAAACGTTTGTGACTCTCGATTTGACTAGCAATGACATTGGACAAGAGCTCATCGTCGTTTTTCAAGACGGCGACACTGGTCTCATCACAGGATGTCTCAAATGCTAAAATATATCTATCCTTCATCTATTTCTCTCTTCATGATAATGGCGTCCTCGACTGGGTCATGGTAGTAGGCCTTTCGCTCAGCGATGACTGCCATCTTTTCTTTCTTGTAAAATGCTTGCGCTCGTTGATTTGACTTTCTGACTTCGAGGAAAATCTCCTTGTCTGTCGGCAATTGAGCAAACAAGGCCGAGGCAATACCCTGGACCTGATAGGCTCCTTTAACAGCAATTTGCAGGACTTCTGCTTCAAAAAGATTCTCCTGCACGGCTAGAAAGCCAATCACTTCTGCCTCATCATAAGCCAGAGCATACCAAGTCTGGTCTTGAGCCAGGTCTGCTTGGATTTGCTCCAAAGTCCACGGGCTGACTGGGTAAACATCCGCCATGATAGCATAGATTTCTTGAGCCAAGTCAGACTGCTGCTGAGTTCGTTTGATTTCTATCATAGGCGTTTAATGTAGGACTCACCAGACTCGGTATGGTTCTTGAGCCAGTTTTCCTCAGCCTCAACACGTTTGAGGTAGTTGGGTACAAAATCATGCAAGGAGTCTGCTTCCTTGTCCCAAGCCAAAAGAGCAAGATTGGCTGCATTAGGCAAGGTTTCTTTGTAATTAGTCCTTGGTAAATGTTCTTGAATCTGCTCCACAAAGGCTCCAACTTCTCCGACAAAGGTTACCTGACTAGCACCCTTAACTTTCTCTAACACTTCTTCAAAAGATTGGTGCGCTTCTGGCATGACAGGTTTAGCATTTTCATAAAATCCTGCATAAACATTGTTGCGACGCGCATCCATCAAAGGAACGAACAAGCCTTCTTGTTGGTAGGGCACCAGAGCCAAGAGGCTAGACATACCAACTAACTCAATGTTCAGGGTATGAGCCAAAGTCTTGGCAGTGGCTACCGCGATTCGCAAGCCTGTATAGCTACCTGGCCCTTCCGCCACCACAATTCGGTCCAAATCCTTGGGTGTCCAATCCAAACTTGCCATCAAAAAATCGATGGCAGGCATGAGGGTAATACTGTGATTTTTCTTAATATTAATCGTCGTCTCGGCAAGAACCTGCTTGTCCTCTAAAATAGCGAGAGAAAGAGCCTTGCTGGACGTATCAAAAGCTAATACTTTCATAACACATTCCTATCTTTTTGTCTGCTTACTATTATACTACAAAAGCTGGCACATGGGAATTTTCTTTGCCCCCAAACAAAAAGCCCCAGCATAAGCAGGGCATCTAAGCACTTAATCCAAAGTAAAATACAAACCAAACGACATAGGTTACAAGGAGGATAAAAATTGAATAGAGCGTCACAAAGGTAATTTTCCACAAGAACTTGGTTTGTCGTCGTTCCAGTTTGGCAAATAGAAGATTCCCCGCATAAACGCAACAACAAAAACAATAAAAGCTACCAAGCGAGCTCCGATAGCAAAAGCAAATAAGTTATACATAGGGCAACCTCCTTGACTTAAAATCTATATGGAATTAAGACAAGCAATAAATTTCACTTCCGTTATCAATATAACACATTTTTATTTTTTGCAAGCGTTTACTCGACGAATCGCCCCATTACTTTCTCGTTTCTGTCTTTTACTAATCTTTCATTTTGTGGTATAATTGAAATAATTGTAACGAATCAAGGTCAATCTAGACACAAAATGGAATGAAATCAAGCAAATCTCTGCTAAAAGTTTGGAATAAGCTGACCTGTAAATAGAAAGGAACTATATGATTTACAAAGTTTTTTATCAAGAAACAAAAGAACGTAGCCCACGCCGTGAAACAACACGCGCACTTTACCTAGACATCGATGCCAGCTCAGAACTTGAGGGTCGTATCGCTGCTCGCCAACTTGTCGAAGAAAATCGCCCAGAGTATAACATCGAGTATATCGAACTCTTGTCTGACAAATTGCTAGATTACGAAAAAGAAACTGGCGCCTTCGAAATCACGGAGTTCTAATATGGCCTATACTCTTAAACCTGAAGAAGTCGGCGTTTTTGCCATCGGTGGTCTGGGAGAAATCGGGAAAAACACATACGGGATTGAATACCAAGATGAGATTATCATCGTCGATGCTGGGATTAAATTCCCAGAAGATGACTTGCTGGGTATCGACTATGTCATTCCTGACTACTCTTACATCGTGGACAATATCGACCGCGTCAAGGCTGTCTTAATCACACACGGACACGAGGACCACATCGGTGGGATTCCATTCCTGCTCAAGCAAGCAAATGTCCCGATCTATGCTGGACCGCTTGCCCTGGCTTTAATCCGTGGAAAACTCGAAGAACACGGCCTCCTGCGCAACGCCAAACTTTACGAAATCAACCACAACACTGAGTTAACCTTTAAAAATCTCAAGGCAACTTTCTTTAGAACCACTCACTCTATTCCAGAGCCTTTGGGGATTGTCATTCATACTCCTCAAGGAAAAATCGTTTGTACGGGTGACTTCAAGTTCGACTTTACTCCAGTTGGAGAACCTGCAGACTTGCACCGTATGGCTGCCCTTGGTGAAGAAGGCGTGCTCTGTCTCCTGTCTGACTCAACAAATGCGGAAGTACCAACCTTTACCAACTCTGAAAAAGTCGTTGGCCAGTCCATCATGAAGATTATCCAAGGCATCGAAGGACGTATCATCTTTGCATCCTTTGCCTCAAATATCTTCCGTCTCCAGCAAGCAACAGAAGCTGCTGTTAAGACTGGGCGCAAGATCGCTGTCTTTGGTCGTTCTATGGAAAAGGCCATTGTCAACGGAATCGACCTTGGCTACATCAAAGCTCCTAAGGGAACCTTTATCGAGCCAAATGAAATCAAAGACTACCCTGCAGGCGAGATTCTTATCCTCTGTACAGGTAGTCAGGGTGAACCTATGGCGGCCCTCTCTCGTATCGCCAACGGAACCCACCGTCAGGTACAACTCCAACCAGGCGATACGGTTATCTTCTCTTCTAGTCCGATCCCTGGAAACACTACTAGCGTCAACAAGCTGATTAACATCATTTCTGAAGCTGGTGTCGAAGTTATCCACGGTAAGGTTAACAATATCCATACATCTGGACACGGTGGTCAGCAAGAGCAAAAACTCATGCTCCGCTTGATTAAGCCAAAATACTTCATGCCTGTCCACGGTGAATACCGCATGCAAAAAGTCCACGCTGGACTAGCGGTAGATACTGGTGTTGAGAAGGACAATATCTTTATCATGAGCAATGGTGATGTGCTTGCCCTTACTGCTGACTCAGCTCGTATTGCAGGCCATTTCAACGCCCAAGATATCTATGTAGATGGAAATCGTATCGGTGAAATCGGTGCTGCTGTCCTCAAGGATCGTCGTGATCTATCTGAAGACGGTGTCGTTCTGGCAGTCGCAACTGTTGACTTCAAGTCGCAGATGATCCTGTCTGGTCCAGATATCCTCAGCCGAGGCTTTGTCTACATGAGAGAATCTGGTGACTTGATTCGCCAAAGCCAGCGCATCCTCTTCAATGCAATTCGTATCGCACTGAAAAACAAGGATGCTAGCGTGCAATCTGTCAATGGTGCCATTGTCAACGCTATTCGCCCCTTCCTTTATGAAAATACAGAACGTGAACCGATCATCATCCCGATGATCCTCACACCAGACGAAGAATAAAGCAAGAAAACAGCCCCGAAGACGGAGCTGTTTTTCTCTATGCTTTCTTTTGAGATTGAAACTCAATAAAAATCGAAATCAGACTAGAAGGCTCGGCGAAAGCATAACTTGAGTTAGGTGAGCCGAAGCCGACGACGTATCATTTTGATTTTTGAAGAGTTTTAGAAATACTACGATTTTTACCTTCAAGATACACCATCAAAATAGAAATATCTGCTGGGTTTACTCCCGAAATACGGCTGGCTTGGCCGATGGTTTCTGGATTGATAAGTTTGAACTTCTGACGGGCTTCTGTTGCGATAGAATCAATGTCATCCCAGTCGATATTGGCTGGAATGCGTTTTTCTTCCATACGTTTCATCTTAGCAACCTGATCCATGGCTTTAGAAATATAGCCTTCGTACTTGATTTCTGTTTCAATCAATTCGATAATCTTGTCATCCAAGTCCTCTGCAGCTGGTCCGATGAAAGCCACCACATCTTGATAAGAAACTTCTGGACGACGAAGGAATTCCTTGGCTGTCACTGCATCGGTCAACGGCTTGAAGCCCATCTCCTCAACCTTGGCATTGGTTTCCTTTACTGGCTTGAGTTTGATGCTGTCTAGGCGCTTCATCTCATTGTCAAATTGATTTTTCTTGATTTCAAAACGAGCCCAGCGTTCATCGTCAACAAGGCCAATCTCGCGTCCCATCTCTGTCAAACGCATATCGGCATTATCATGGCGGAGAATGAGACGGTATTCAGCACGACTGGTCAATAGACGGTAGGGTTCAATGGTTCCCTTGGTCACCAAATCGTCAATCATCACCCCGATATAACCGTCACTGCGCTTCAAAATCAATTCAGGCTTGCCTTGGATTTTCAAAGCCGCATTGATACCCGCGATAATCCCTTGGCCAGCAGCCTCTTCGTAACCTGACGTTCCATTGGTCTGACCAGCAGTGAAAAGTCCGGAGATTTTCTTGGTTTCCAGAGTCGCACGTAACTGGTGCGGCAAGACCATGTCATACTCAATGGCATAACCTGTTCGCATCATCTCTGCATTTTCCAAACCTTTGATAGAATGAACCAGCTCACGCTGTACATCCTCTGGCAGACTGGTTGATAGGCCTTGAACATAGACTTCCTCTGTATTGCGACCTTCTGGCTCAAGGAAGAGTTGGTGGCGTTCCTTGTCCGCAAAGCGCACAATCTTGTCCTCAATTGACGGACAGTAACGAGGCCCTACTCCCTTGACCACACCTGTAAACATAGGCGCACGGTGGAGGTTGTTTTGGATAATCTCATGACTAGTACCATTGGTATAGGTCAACCAGCATGGCACTTGATCTTTGACATAGTCCTCATCACGCGAGGTATAAGAGAAGTGGTTTGGTGCTTCATCTCCTGGCTGAATCTCTGTCACATCGTAGTTGATAGAGGAAGCCTTGACACGTGGAGGGGTTCCTGTCTTGAAACGACCGATTTCGAGGCCCAGTTCCTTGAGATTGTCAGCAAGGTTAATAGAAGCTAGGCTGTGGTTAGGTCCTGATGAGTACTTGAGATCTCCGATGATGATTTCCCCACGAAGAGCAGTCCCTGTCGTCACAATAACAGCCTTGGCAGCATATTCTTGATGGGTCGCTGTACGCACACCGACAACCTTGCCGTCTTCCACCAAAATCTCATCAATCATAGTCTGACGAAGGGTCAGATTTTCTTGATTTTCAACCGTCTTGCGCATTTCCTTGGAGTAAAGCTCCTTGTCAGCCTGCGCACGAAGGGCACGAACGGCAGGACCTTTCCCAGTGTTGAGCATCTTCATCTGGATGTAAGTCTTGTCAATGGTTTTGGCCATCTCGCCACCGAGGGCATCAACTTCACGCACGACAATCCCTTTGGCAGAACCACCGATAGAGGGGTTACAAGGCATGAAAGCCAGCATTTCAATGTTGATAGTCGCAAGCAAGACCTTACAGCCCATACGGCTAGCGGCCAAGGAAGCCTCGACCCCAGCGTGTCCCGCACCAATTACAATAATATCGTATTCTTCAGTAAAATGATAAGTCATGTTTCTCTCCTATTCCACTCACTTTTTCTACAAATATCAATCAGTTTCCATAAAAACTTAATATTACATTCTCTTTGAGTTTTTGTTTTTGTGAAATCTATTTTCAACATACCCCACAAAAAACTTATTGATAGCTTATGTTCCTCATTTACATAACTATTGTAATAAGAAAACACACCAAATAATATTCGTATATTACAATCTAAGTTTCTATTTTCAGAATCTAAAATTTCCACTTCATCCTCTTCATTTTTTTCAATATCTTCTAAACTATCATCATTTATTTTAAGTTCTAACAAACATCCTGTTAAAAAGGATAAAACTCTCTGTTTCTTCTCAACTTCCTTAAATTGAGGAAAATAAATACTTTTGGTAAAAAAATGAATTCCTACTACTGTTATACAAACAATTGCTATAACTATAAAGGAAGGATCATATTGATTGCTATCAGGAACTTTCCCAAAACTTAAAAACACTGCTAAAATAGGTGTTAGTGTCATAATTGACAATATTTTATCAAATGTATATTTACTTCTTTCTATTTCTAATTCAATACTCTTTGATAGTTCGTCAATTGTCTTCTGTAATAAGCTTTCCTCTACCTCTATCCCATACTTTTCATGAAACTTCTGTTTAAAACGTCTATATTTTTGCAATTGTACTTTCATATGATTGATCTTCTGTTGTTCTTTATTAAAAAGAGAAATGCAGTAGATAGTCACACATACTGATACAAACATAAGAGCTGCTGAAATCTTAATACCCAAAATATTTTTAAATAGAATTGTTGCTACAAAAATCAGATAAAAAACAAGTGCTGCGCTTGCAAAAAAAATTAACATTTTTCCTTTTTTTGTATAGCTAGACTTCTGCAATTTCAAAAATTTTAACACAAATTTATACAATTCGTAACTTAAGTTATTGATATACATTTAATTTCCCCCATGAAATCACACAAAAACAGTCAAAACTCCAAAGAAGTGCAGGACAAAAAAGCCTGCAACATCCATGAGCTTTGACCATCATTTCTATTGCTTTTATTATTGTAGCAAATTGAGAAAATTTGTCAATCTAAATGTACTGACAAACTTGTCCATCGCGGTAAGCATTATCAATCAAGCCACCACCTAGACACTCTTCGCCCTCGTAAAAGACAACTGCCTGTCCTGGTGTAATCGCGCGTTGCGGTTCTGCAAAGATGACCTCTGCCTTATCTCCTTTGACATGGATGGTCACCTTCGAATCAGGCTGACGGTAGCGGAATTTTGCTGTGCATTCTAGCGTAAATTCCTCTGGCATCTCACGAGTAAAGTGAACTTGACTAGCTTCTAGGCTAGTTGACATGAGCGAGTCATGGTAGAAACCTTGACCGACATAGAGGATATTCTTGCTTAGGTCTTTTCCGACAACGAACCAAGGGGCATTGTCACCACCGTGTTGCCCACCGATACCAAGTCCACCACGCTGACCAATCGTATAGTACATAAGCCCAGCATGCTCGCCCATATCGCGACCATCCACAGTCATCATGCGACCAGGCTGAGCTGGCAGGTAGTTGCTGAGGAAATTTTTAAAGTTCTTTTCTCCGATAAAGCAAATCCCTGTCGAGTCTTTCTTCTTAGCAGTCGCAAGGCCTGCTTCTTCTGCTAGTTTTCGCACTTCAGGCTTTTCCAAATGTCCTAGTGGGAACATGGTTTTTTGAAGTTGTTCTTGCGAAAGTTGGCTGAGGAAATAGGTCTGATCCTTGCCATTGTCCACGCCACGAAGCATATGAACAGTACCATCTTCATCACGCGCCACTCGGGCATAATGCCCAGTCGCTACATAGTCTGCCCCCAAGGTCATGGCATAGTCCAAAAAGGCCTTGAACTTGATTTCCTTGTTGCACATCACATCTGGATTCGGCGTACGCCCTGCACGGTATTCCGCTAGGAAATACTCAAAAACGCGGTCCCAGTACTCTTTTTCAAAATTGACAGAGTAGTAGGGAATGCCGATCTGGTCTGCCACCGCAGCCACATCCTTATAATCTTCGGTCGCCGTACAGACGCCGTTTTCATCTGTGTCATCCCAGTTCTTCATGAAGATACCGATCACATCGTAGCCCTGCTCCTTGAGCAAGAGAGCCGTCACCGACGAATCAACACCACCACTCATCCCCACGACAACACGTGTTTTAGAGTTATCACTCATGGTAAGTCTCCCATCTATTCGTTTATTCACGATTGAAGGTCGTGTGTGCTTCAACGATTGAAGGTCGCTTGAGCAGTATTCATTATAACATGCTTGGTTAGAGAAGACAAGAAAGAGGCTGATAATCTGACATTCTATTTGATAGAAACAGAAATATAATTACAAAAAGGGTAATGAACAGTTAAATCTCGATTCTACTTATAAACTTATTTATAAAATAAGCTAAAAATGATATACTGTAATGAGGAGGAAGTCGTACATGATCCCTTTAAGATACTACCATCCATGTACGTAGTACGATTGTGAAAAACTACAAAGATATTCTAACATCAAAAAATACTATTTTTACTATCATTATTGTTGTAGGTCTTGGACTTTTAATAGGTTTAGTCATTCATCAAGAACATATCCAAGCAGAGAGAGGGAACATCGCTCTCAGCAAACAACATAAGGATGGACAAGATGTCGAACAAGTAAAAAATGCTATTAAAAACTTCAATATTGATTCTGAAACGATTATAGAGGATTGGAAAAAAATTCAAGAATTAAAGCCTACCACTGACGAAGGCAAAAAGACATTAACAGATTTTCTTACTTCTACGGCCGATAAAATCACTAATCATTATACTGAAAAAGCTTTAAAATTGGATATAAAGGAATCCGATAGCCAGTTTGAAGATAAACAAGCACTTGAAACAGCCATCACTTCCTTACAAAAAATACTAGAAATTATTAAAAGTGTCAACTCCACAAGCGAACAAGCTACTATTGATGAAAAAATAAAACCCATTCAAGAACTGATTTCAAAATTCCAAAAGCAAGCTGAAGTCTTGACCAAAAAAGAAGAAGAACAAAAGTCTAATAAAAAAGAAACAGAAACGACTAGTAACGTTGAGGGAAGAGAAAGCTATTCTTCAGAAGGAGGTAGCTACACTCCAAACTATACTGAGTCAAATAGGAACAGATATAATTCACAAGCACCTGCAAGCGAGCAATATTCATCTGATAGTGCTAGAAGTGGGGGAAACACTGCTGTCAATACACGAGATCAAGTTACTGATACTGCAGGAGCCCAAGGAGATACGAATACCAATAATAATAGTAATAATGCTGAAGTTCCCGATGCTAACAGTAATAATCGCACTAATTCAGCTGGAGAAACTCCAGAATCTCGTCAGCCGTAAGCAATCTGTTATTACTACTATTTAAAAATTGTCTTTTGTCAAATAAAAGCACACAAAAAGAGCCATCAAAGGCTCTTTTTCTATTTCTTAATACCAACCGTTGTTAAGCCAGAAGTTTTTAGCAGCTGACCATGAACCGTAACGTCCTGCAACGTAGGCATCTGCTACACGTTCTTGGTTTTCAGCTGAGTAGTCACCGTTCAAGTATGAATCTGTCAATTGGTAGCGTCCGATGTATTGGCCATTTGTAGCTGTGTAGCTACCGCCTGATTCTTTTTGAGCGATCCATTCTTTAGCTTCTGCTTCAGATCCGCTTACAGTTGCAGCTGGTGCTGAAGCTTCTGTTGTAGCAACATTTTCTTCTGCTGCAGATGCGCTTGCCACTGGAGCTGCTTCTTCTGCTACTTCTGTAGTTTCTGCTACTGGAGCTGAAACAGTTTCATCTTGAGCTGCTGGTGCTGCATAAGTAGTTTGCGCTGGTGTTGCAACAGGTGCTACAGGGCCATCGATAACCAACTCTTGACCAACATAAATCAAATGAATGTTGTCAATGTGGTTGTTTTCTGCCAATCTCTCAACAGTTGTGTTGTGAGTTTCAGCGATTTCTGAAAGTGTATCACCTTCTTTAACAGTGTAAGTTGATGATTCTTGAGCAGATACAAATGATGGAGCAAATACTGCAAACAAAGCAGCTACTCCTGCAAGAGTTGTTTTAATCTTTTTAGTTGTTGATTTCATATTTGAAAATTCTCCTTCTTTCTATAGTTCTATCATACCCTTTAAATATTACCGTTTCTTGACACTTTTATGTAGAAATATTACAAAATTATTTTTTATTTCCCTAAATAAGCTATTTTTTGTTACAAAAGATGCTTTTTTATGCTATTTGTAGTGTAAAAAGGTTTTCATCCACAATTAAAGCCAAGACCTTCATTCTTTGATATAATAGAGATAAGAATTTTTATAAGGGGAAACTGATGAAATCACTTCGTTTTCAATCTGTCTTTGATATCATCGGACCAGTTATGATTGGCCCATCTAGTAGTCATACCGCTGGTGCTGTTCGTATTGGGAAGATTGTCTCTTCCATCTTTGACGATACTCCGACAGAAGTCGAATTCCAACTTTTTAACTCATTTGCCAAGACCTATCGTGGTCACGGAACAGACCTAGCCCTTGTTGCAGGTATTTTGGGCATGGATACAGATGATCCTGAGATCCCAAACAGCCTGGAAATTGCCCACAAACGTGGCATCAAGATTGTCTGGACCATTCAGAAAGACAGCAATGCCCCTCACCCAAACACCACTAAAATTACCGTCAAAAATGCTCACAAGACCATCAGCGTGACTGGTATTTCTATCGGGGGAGGGAATATTCAGGTAACCGAACTCAATGGATTTGCCGTCTCTCTCAATATGAATACACCGACGATCATCATCGTTCATCAAGATATTCCAGGTATGATTGCCCTTGTTACGGAGGCTCTTTCCCGCTATGATATCAATATCGCCCAGATGAACGTTACTCGTGAAAAAGCTGGTGAAAAAGCCATTATGATTATCGAAGTTGACAGTCGCAACTGTGATGAGGCCATCGAAGAAATTAGGAAAATCCCTCATCTCCACAATGTCAATTTCTTTAAATAGGAGGAAGCATGTTTTATTCTATCAAAGAATTGGTCGAGCAAGCAGATCTGGACTTTCAAGGAAATGTCGCAGAACTTATGATTACAACAGAGTTTGAATTGACCGGTCGCGAACGTGAAGAAGTCTTCCTTCTCATGGAACGCAATCTGGAAGTCATGAAAGCCTCTGTCCAACTTGGCCTCAATGAAAATAAATCTCGTAGCGGCCTGACAGGTGGAGATGCTGCCAAATTGGATCACTACATTAAAAACGGAAAAACTCTGTCAGATTACACGATTCTCTCTGCTGCCCGAAATGCCATTGCAGTCAATGAACACAATGCTAAAATGGGCTTGGTTTGTGCCACTCCGACCGCAGGAAGTGCTGGCTGTCTGCCTTCCGTTCTCACTGCTGCTATTGAAAAATTAGACCTCAGCCACGAGCAACAGCTGGATTTCCTCTTTGCTGCCGGTGCCTTTGGACTAGTCATCGCAAACAATGCCTCTATCTCAGGTGCTGAAGGTGGCTGTCAGGCCGAGGTTGGTTCGGCCTCTGCTATGAGTGCTGCAGCCTTGACTCTAGCTGCCGGTGGAACACCTTATCAGGCTAGTCAGGCCATTGCCTTTGTCATTAAAAATATGCTAGGCCTCATCTGTGACCCTGTTGCCGGTTTGGTCGAAGTTCCCTGTGTCAAACGTAATGCCATGGGAGCTAGCTTTGCCTTCATCGCAGCAGATATGGCCTTGGCAGGTATCGAATCTAAAATCCCTGTGGATGAGGTTATCGATGCCATGTACCAAGTAGGTTCAAGCATGCCAACTGCCTTTCGTGAAACAGCTGAAGGTGGACTCGCTGCCACCCCTACTGGTCGTCGTCTCCAAAAAGAAATTTTCGGAGAATAAGCTTATCAAATAGGAGAAATCATGACCTCTATTACCGCTATCTTTTTCGATCTGGATGGAACCCTCGTTGACAGTTCTATCGGGATTCACAATGCCTTTACCCATACCTTTAAGGAGCTGGGGGTGCCTAGCCCTGATGCCAAAACTATTCGTGGTTTTATGGGACCGCCCCTTGAAAGTAGTTTTGCGACCTGCCTTCCCAAAGAACTAATCTCTGAAGCCGTGCAGATATACCGTTCTTACTACAAAGTAAAAGGCATCCATGAAGCTCAACTCTTTCCTCAGATTATAGACTTGCTTGAGAAGTTATCGAGCAGTTATCCACTCTATATCACCACTACAAAGAATACCCCTACCGCTCAAGACATGACTAAAAACTTGGGAATCCATCATTTCTTTGATGGCATTTATGGTTCCAGCCCTGAAGCACCCCATAAGGCAGATGTCATTCGCCAAGCCTTACAGACACATCAACTAGCCCCAGAACAAGCCATTATCATCGGTGATACCAAGTTTGATATGCTGGGAGCTCAAGAAACAGGCATTCAGAAATTGGCCGTCACTTGGGGATTTGGAGAGCAAGCAGATCTACTAAACTATCAACCTGATTATATCGCCCACAAACCCATAGAAGTTTTGGAGTATTTTCAATAACATAGACTGGGCGACAACCCCATTTCAGAAGAAAATGGAGCAAGTCTCTACATAACAAAACGCATATTACCAAGATTCTTCAGACCTGATAATATGCGTTTTTCTTTTTTATTCAACGTGGGTTGTTTGATTGGCAAAGGCGATAATAGCTTGCTTCAACTCATCTCCACTAAGAGTGCGGAACTCTTCAATCTTTTGATCGATGGCTTCTAGAGGCATGACATTAACCTTACCAACGAAAATCTTATCCATAACTTGATTGTCAACAAGTTCGGTTGATACCAAGAGTTCTTCGTAGAGTTTTTCACCTGGGCGGATTCCAACTTCAACGATTGGAATTTCGCTTTCGGTGTGTCCACTTAGAAGGACCATTTTCTTAGCCAAGTCATAAATCTTGACTGGTTTGCCCATATCAAGGATAAAGACTTCTCCATCTTTGGCATAAGCACCAGCATGGATAACCAGACGGCTAGCTTCTGGAATAGTCATAAAGTAACGGGTCATGCGGAAGTCTGTCACCGTGACAGGACCACCTTCAGCAATCTGACGTTCAAAGACTGGAATGACACTACCACGGCTACCAAGTACATTCCCAAAACGAACTGCACAGTAGGTTGATTGGCTACGTTGGTTAAATCCAGTGACAATCAACTCAGCCACGCGCTTGGTTGCTCCCATAACATTTGGTGGATTAACCGCCTTATCTGTCGAAATCATAACCATCTTAGGTACTTTGGCTTCATCAACAGCCTTAGCAACATTGTAGGTTCCACGGATATTGTTTTTGAAGGCTTCTTTTGGATTGCGCTCCATCATCGGAACGTGCTTGTGAGCAGCCGCATGATAAACAATAGCTGGCTTGTACTGCTCAAAGACTTGCAACAAGCGATCATAGTCTTGAATGTCCGCAATCACAGGTACATAATCAATCCCTTGGAACTTACGAATCAATTCATGATAAACAAGGTAGATTGAATTTTCCCCATGACCGAGCAAGACGATGCGTTCAGGATTGAATCGACTAACTTGGCGACAGATTTCAGAACCGATTGAACCACCAGCCCCTGTAACCAAGATTGTTTTTCCAGTAAGTTCTGCTCCCAGACGCGACTCGTCAAGACGAATTTCCTGACGTCCCAAAAGGTCTGTGATATCAATCTTCTGGAAGCCTCCACCTGCTTGGTGAAGTCCTTGAACAACCGTTTCAACTTTAGGCATCTTGTAACATTTGACACCCAGTCTATTACACATCTGCAAGATACGCTCATATTCTGACGGGTCAAGTGACGGAATCGCAACGATAACACGCTCGATTTGATGGCGTTTGGCTAATTCAGGCAGATCATCATATGAACCCAAAACAGGGATTCCACCAAGTTTTTGGCCCTTTTTCTTAGAATCCTTGTCCAAAATACCAACAAGTTCTAATTCACTAGTTGGATGTTGGTAACTATCCATAAAGAGAGCTCCACCATCACCGGCACCAATCAAGAAGGTCCGACGGTGTTCTCCATCACCACTTCCCTTTTTTCGTTTAGAGTAGATTAACTGCCAAGTAATCCGTGGCAATAAAATCAAGAAAGTACTCAATAAGATAAAGAGCACGATAAAACGGATGGAGAAGAGGGGCAAGAAGGCATAGCAGATACTATATGACAAGATACTGCTAGCAGTCACACCAAAAAAGATTTTCATGAAATCCGTAATCTTGCTGTAACGACTAATACTAGCGTTCAACCCCCAAAATCCAATCATCAATTGATAGAACAGGAAGGCCAAACTCGTATAGATAATGTAGTCAACAGGTGCTGGATTAATCAAGCCGTAGAATAAAATATAAGATACAATGATGGAAACCACCATACTCAAAATATCAAATATTCCCCAGAAAACCTGTTTTTGTTGTTTATTTAAAATTTCCACCAGATCAATCACATAATCTGTGAGTTTTTTATTCATAGAAATTTACTCCTCCTTAAAAGAGCTGAATAGTTATATTGTTATTATAACACTTTTTCTCTAGTTTACGATTTGCTACAATCTTTTACTTGCTTTTTCGTAACAGTTTCATAAAAATAAACTGTCGGACAAATCCGGGACAAAGGGCAACAACCATCTGAATGGCAACACTCTTGGCATATTCCATGTAAGAAATTTGTCCTCGCTTCAGCATGCGCTGACGAGCTTGACGATAGAGTTTGAGATAACGCAGTCCCCCACGACGCTCAAACATTCCTGCTCCAACACGAACCTTACACAAGATTTGATCCAGATTTCCAGTCTTAGCTCCTGCAGCAATCATATTGAGCCAGAGGAGGTCATCCTCCATATAAAGGCCATCCTCATAGTTGCCTGCCTTGAGAACCATGTCCTTCTTGAACATGACAGTCATGTGGTTAAAGGCACTTCTCATCCTTTGATAAGCTACAATATCTGCATGCTGGGTTGGAACACGACGGTAAGAAACAATCTCATCAGGATTGTCAATAAACTCTGCAATATGTCCACCTAATAGGTCGAGCTTCTCCTTCTCCATTAGCTGAACCTGTTTCTCAAAACGGTCTGGAACAGCTATATCATCCGTATCCATACGAGCGATGATGTCGTACTGACACTGCAAAACACCCTGTCGAAGAGCCAGACCCAAACCTTGATTCTGCTCAAGAGGGCAGCGTTTCACTGGAATTTCAGACTGGGCTTCCACCTGGTCTAATACCTGATAGAGCTCAGGTGTCAAAGGCCCATCCTCAACCAGAACTAACTCGCTCGGTTTCAGGGTCTGATTTTGAACACTCTCAATAGCATCCTTTAAAAATGTCGGATTTTCCTTAATATAGACCGACATCAATACGCTGATTTTTTGCTTTTCAGACACAGTTTTTCTCCAATGTATAGATTTCCTTCCACTATTTTATCATAATTTTCAAGACTTTCCCATTTTTATCTTGAAAGCCAGAAACCTTACTTGACATTATAGGGAAAAAGCCTTAAAATAAGCTGTTATTAAAATCAGCTAGGAGAGGTATTATATGAAAAAGCAATCACTCTTTTTTGTTCCAGGTATTATCCTGATTGGTGTTTCCTTGCGGACTCCTTTTACTGTTTTACCTATTATTTTGGGAGATATTTCGCAAGGGTTGGGAGTAGAAGTTAGTTCGCTTGGTGTCTTGACCAGCCTTCCTCTCCTCATGTTTACCCTCTTCTCACTCTTTTCTACCCGACTGGCTCAAAAAATTGGCTTGGAGCATCTCTTTACCTATAGCCTTTTCTTCTTGACCATCGGTTCTCTCATTCGACTAATCAATCTGCCCCTACTCTATCTAGGAACCTTGATGGTTGGGGCAAGTATCGCAGTCATCAATGTTCTGCTTCCTAGTCTCATCCAAGCCAATCAACCAAAGAAAATTGGTTTTCTGACTACCTTATATGTAACCTCTATGGGGATTGCAACGGCTCTGGCCTCCTATCTGGCTGTGCCTATTACACAAGCCAGTTCTTGGAAAGGACTTATCATCCTCCTCACCCTGCTCTGTCTAGCAACTTTTTTAGTATGGCTCCCAAATCACCGCTATAATCACAGACTGGCTCCACAAACCAAACAAAAAAGCAAAGCAAAGGTCATGCATAATAAACAGGTCTGGGCAGTGATTGTCTTTGCCGGTTTTCAATCCTTGCTCTTTTACACCGCTATGACCTGGCTACCTACCATGGCTATCCATGCAGGCCTATCCAGTCACGAAGCTGGCTTGCTGACTTCTATCTTCTCTCTGATTAGCATTCCTTTTTCAATGACCATCCCAAGCCTAACAACCAGCTTATCTACTCGCAACCGTCAGCTCATGCTCACTTTGGTTTCACTAGCTGGTGTGGTCGGCATTTCCATGCTCTTTTTCCCAATCGGTAATTTCTTTTACTGGCTTGCCATCCATCTCCTCATCGGAACCGCAACCAGCGCCCTCTTCCCCTATCTCATGGTCAACTTTTCACTCAAGACAAGCGCTCCTGAAAAGACAGCTCAATTGTCTGGCCTTTCTCAAACAGGAGGCTATATCCTAGCAGCCTTTGGGCCGACTCTCTTTGGATACAGTTTTGATCTTTTCCACTCTTGGGTACCAGCTGTAGCTGCTCTCTTGCTCGTAGATATCCTGATGACTGTGGCCCTCTTTACAGTGGACAGAGTTGATAAAATCCTTTAATTTTGCTAAAATACTTCTCAGGTATAAATAATGCAAAGCCAGACTCTGTCTGGCTTTTTTGAGGTATTGATAAAAATTTATAGTCTAAGATGTCTTAATTCTAGATTAACAGGTTATTTTGTGATAGAATATAATTGCGTATGATTAGATTTTTGACTTGTGTGTTCGCAAGTATTAACAACAATGTTATAGGAATGTTTGGCTTCACCTGGTGTTATTAGCTTCAGGATACATTAGGATTTCTATTGACAATCTTGTTCGCGTAAGAGTTATCATACGCTTTTTTTATGAGGAAAAATGATGACCAAATTTAATCAACTACAGACAAAAGATGATTTTGCTAAACTACTTGGCTTGAAAAGTGCTAAATACATCAATTATTTATTGTACAATATAAAAACTGATAATTTATATACTACCCTCACTATTCCTAAAAAGAATGGTGGAGAAAGAGTTATACACGCTCCTAAAAAAGAGTTAAAATTTCTTCAGAAAAAATTAGCTGATATTTTATGGGAGTGCTACCTTGAAAGCTTGGAATCTAAATCTAAGGACAAAAATTTTAAAATTCCAGTACTATCTCATGCATTCGAAAAGGGGAAAAGTATTATTACCAACTCTCAAATGCATCGAAACAAGAAATATATTCTTAATATTGATTTGAAGGACTTTTTTGATTCTTTTAATTTTGGACGAGTAAGAGGCTTCTTTATAAAAGATCGAGATTTTGCTGTTTCACCAGAAATTGCTACTGTAATTGCACAAATTGCATGTTATCAAGGTAAGTTACCACAAGGAGCCCCATCTTCTCCAATCATTACAAATTTAATCACTAGAATTCTAGACTATCGAATTGTCAAAATTGCAAAAAAATATCGTTTTACATATTCCAGATATGCCGATGATATGACTTTTTCGACTAATCGTGAATTAAACTCCAACAAATTAAGAGCGAGTAAGGAGTTAGAAAACTTTTTAACTGAATTAGAAGAGGTGATTGTCTCATCTGGTTTTGAAATTAATCCTAAAAAAACACGATTGAGCAACAACATGCAACGTCAAGAAGTCACTGGATTAGTTGTAAACAAAAAAATAACTGTAAAAAGAGAATACGTCAAAAATACTCGTGCAATGGCCTTTCAATTATACAAAGATGGAGCTTTTGAAATAGATAAAAAGCCTGGAACTCTCAATCAGCTAACAGGGCGATTTGCTTTTATTTTTCAAATTGAACAATATAACAGCTATTTACTATATAAAAAATCCTTGGTACATAATAATCTGGATTCACAAAAATATTTATTAGGAAGAAATTCATCAAAAAAATCTGAATCAAAGTATTATTTAAAACATATTTTTTATAATCAAGATTTACAAAAAGAATTATTCAACAATACAAGGAATGATACCAATAGTTTAGTTAAAGAATTCTACAGTATTAATAAAGAACAAAAGAAATTATACATGTCTCTATTTAATTCTAGGGAAAAAGAGTATAAAAAATTTTTGTTTTATAAATATTTTTTCGGAAATGATAAACCTATAATTGTTACAGAGGGAAAAACCGATCCACGGTATATTAAAGCAGCTTTAAAAAATCTTTATGAAAATTATCCCGAACTTATTGAAAAAGATGGTGACGATTTTATATTTAAAATTGAATTTCTAAATCGTAGTAATACTGTGGAATACCTATTTAATATCCCAGAAGGTGGAGAAGGTCTCAAGTATTGGTATAATTATTTCTCTAATAAAGAGAAATTTCAAATGGACTCAAAAGAGAAACTGCTATACCCTAATTACATTGAATATTTTCAAAAGCTTACTACAAGAAAACCTCAACACCCAACAATATTCTTATTTGATAATGAACCAAATAATGGAAAAAAGGATGTTAAATCTCCCTTATTTTTGTTTGCGAATCATGCAAAAGACCTTAAGGACCCTCAGAATGAAGAATCGAAAATTTCAGATGATTTAGAAAAAATTAGAAGAGAAAAATCATGTCTTATTAATAAAAAGGGGAGTTTATATATAATGGCAACTCCTTTAATGGATAATATGCATTACGGCAATTCATCTGATATTGAAGACTTATTATTAGCTAGAAATTCGACACCTACTTTAAAAGGAAAAAAATTTCATAAAGACGGGGGGGGCTTATAATTACGGAAAAGAAATTCTTTCAAAGCATGTTCTAAAAAATTATAAAAAATTCGATTTTACTGAGTTTATTCCTTTGCTAGACGGCATAAGAGATAACATCCTAGATTATAAATCATTATTCTAGCTTATCTTTTAAATATAGAATTTTGCTGAATAGCTGATAAAATCCTCTAAACTTCTAGTTTTTACTAGGAGTTTTTTATATATAAAAATTTTACACATTTCTCTTGACAGGGCTTTCTTTTAGATGTACAATGTATGTGTAGAAAAATTATATATAAAAATCTTACACATTAGAAAAGGAGGTTCCCCATGTACTTTCCAACATCCTCTGCCTTGATTGAATTTCTCATCTTGGCTGTACTGGAGCAGGATGATTCTTATGGTTATGAGATTAGCCAAACCATTAAGCTGATCGCTAATATCAAAGAATCTACACTCTATCCCATTCTCAAAAAATTGGAGGGCAATAGCTTTCTGACAACCTATTCTAGAGAGTTCCAAGGTCGCATGCGCAAATACTACTCCTTGACAAATGGTGGTATAGAACAGCTCGTGACCCTAAAAGATGAATGGGCACTCTATACAGACACCATCAATGGCATCATAGAAGGGAGTATCCGCCATGACAAGAACTGAATACCTGACTCAGCTAGAACTTTATCTCAAAAAACTACCTGAAGCTGACCAAATTGAAGCCATGGACTATTTCAGGGAACTCTTTGACGATGCTGGAGTCGAAGGAGAAGAAGAACTCATCGCTAGCTTGGGAACTCCTAAGGAAGCAGCCCACGAAGTTCTCTCCAATCTTCTCGATAAAAAAATCAATGAGGCACCCGCTCAAAAGAATAACCGACAAATTTTGCATATCGCCTTGTTAGCTTTGCTTGCAGCCCCTATCGGTATTCCTCTGGGAATCGCCATCCTCGTATCCCTGTTCGCAATCCTTGTGGCAGCCTTGACTGTCATCTTGGCTTTCTTTGCGGTTTCCATACTTGGTATCATCGGCGGATTCCTATTTTTAGTTGAAAGTTTTACTGTCCTAGCCCAAGCTAAATCAGCCTTTATCTTGATTTTCGGTTCTGGTTTACTAGCTATCGGTGCTTCTTCGCTGGTTTTACTTGGTATTTCCTATGTAGCTCGCTTCTTCGGTCTACTCATTGTTCGCCTGGTGCAATTTGTTCTCAAAAAAGGAAAGAGAGGTGATCATCATGCATAAATGGACAAGAGGATTTCTCATTTTTGGTGTGGTGACTACTATTATCGGCTTTATCCTGCTCTTTGTAGGCATCCAATCTGACGGGATCAAGAGCCTACTTGCCATGTCCAAGGAGCCTGTCTATGATAGTCGGATGGAAGAGTTGACCTTTGGCAAGGAAGTCGAAAACCTAGAGATTACTCTCCATCAACACGCACTGACCATCACAGACTCTTTGGATGATCAAATCCACATTTCTTACCATCCATCTCTTTCTGCTCACCATGATCTTATCACAAATCATAACGATAAAACTCTAAGCCTCACTGATAAGAAACTGTCTGAAACTCCATTTCTCTCTTCTGGAATTGGCGGGATTCTCCATATCGCAAGTAGCTACTCTCGTCGTTTTGAAGAAGTTATTCTACAAGTTCCAAAAGGAAGAACTCTAAAAGGAATCAACGTGTCAGCCAATCGTGGACAAACCACCATCATAAATGCTAGCCTTGAAAATGCAACTCTCAATACAAATGGTTATCTCCTCCGAATTGAAGGAAGTCGTATCAAAAACAGCAAATTCAAAACACCAAATATCATCAATATCTTTAGCACAGAACTGACAGATAGTCAGCTAGAGTCAACAGAAAATCACTTCCATGCTGAAAAAATCCAAGTACACGGTAAGGTGGAATTGGAGGCGAAAACAGACCTAAACCTCCTACTTTCCGAAGAAGAAAAACAAAGAATCAACTTAGATCTTTCAACAAAACATGGTTCTATTCTTCATTTTGTGAGAGAAGGAAGACGTTCATTTAACAATAAAGAAAACAGAGATGAACATTTAAGCAATCCTTATAAAACAGAAAAAGCTGATGTGAAAGATCAACTCATAGCAAGGGCAGACCAGTATATCTATCTACTCAAAGCAGAGGAACACGAGTCTTCTTCTAGAAATCGTTGACAAAAGCGCTTACATCTGCTACTATGAAAGCATATTTATCTAACTAAAAAGGAGGTTCTACCATGAAACAAGAATGGTTTGAAAGTAATGATTTTGTTAAATCACCAAATGAAAACAAATCAGAAGATTTATCACAAAAAATGATAGATAAAACTGAAGAAATGATAGCCGATCTCGATACACCAATTGAAAAAAATACTCAAGTAGAGGAGGAAGTCTCTCAAGCTAAAGTCGAACTTGAAAACCAGCAAGAAGAGAAAATTGAAACGCCTGAAGACAGTGAATCGAGAACAGAAATAGAAGAAAAGAAAGCATTAGATTCTACTGAAGAAGAGCAAGATCTTTCTGGGGAAACAGAAAAAGTCACTAAAGCTGAAGAGAGTCAAGAAGCACTTCCGCAGCAAAAACCAACCACGAAAGAGCCCCTTCTTATCAGTCAATCCTTAGAAAGTCCTTATATTCCCGACCAAGCTCCAAAATCTACGGATAAATGGAAAGAGCAAGTACTTGATTTTTGGTCTTGGCTAGTGGAGGCTCTCAAATCTCCTACAAGCAAGCTTGAAACAAGTAGCACACACAGCTACACAGCCTTTCTCTTGCTCATTCTGTTTTCTGCATCTTCCTTTTTCTTTAGTATCTACCACATCAAACATGCTTACTATGGACATATAGCAACTATGCATAATCACTTCCCTGAACAATTTGCTTCATTGAATCTCTTTTCGATTATCTCTATCCTAGTAGCAACAACACTCTTCTTCTTTTCATTCCTCTTGGGTAGTTTCGTCGTGAGACGATTTATCCACCAAGAAAAGGACTGGACGCTAGAAAAAGTTCTCCAACAGTATAGTCAACTCTTGGCAATTCCAATCTTCCTCACTGCTATTGCTAGTTTCTTTGCCTTCTTTGATAGCCTACGATTTACAGCCCTCTTGTGTGTGATTAGCATTGGAATCATTCTACTTGCTAGTCTCCATATCATTACAAGGCCAAGTCAAGCAAGTGAAACCGACTCCTTCTATCAGTTATTCTTGTCTGTCCTTGTGAACGGAGTCATTATCCTCCTCTTCTTTGTAGCTGAAGTGGCACTGATTGGGGATTATCTCCGTATCTTAGCCTTTATTTAAACTTCATACTCTTCGAAAATCCCTTCAAACCACGTCAGCTTCGCCTTACCGTAGATATATGTTCCTGACTTTGTCAGTCTTATCTACAACCTCAAAACAGTGTT
>NZ_KV794536.1:269858-389383 GCF_001808785.1 Streptococcus sp. HMSC077D04
TTCCTAGTTTGCTCTTTGATTTTCATTGAGTAGCAATCCTGTCTTCCATGGCAGGATTTTTCTATGCCAAAAAAGCAAGTCACTTGACCTGCTTCTGCTTTACTCTTCTTGTGCTAATGCTTTAAAATCTTTGTCTAGGATGGGTTGTACTTCTAATTGATTGGCATCTAGTTGGTGGTAAGATGCTGATGGTAGAGACTCTAAGAATTTTGCATAGTCCAAGCGGGCAATTGCTTCATAGTCTTCTGGTTTTGAGCCGTCTCCTGATATTTTTACTAGATCAATTTCCCAGACAAGCTCTTTTCCTACCAACTGCTCAACATAAGGCGCTGGAATCACAGGTTCTTTTGGCAAAATAGTCTTTACGCCCTGAGCTAGGTGGTAGATACCATGAACCTTACCTTCTCCATCTGGATAAAATTTAGCGCTGGCAGGATATGCATCAGACCCTTGAACTTTTTTGACTAATGCTTCAAAACGTGACAAACCATCTTCTTTTAAGAAGCTTTCTAAATCCTTCTTGTCAAAGTAAACAGGTGATAGAATTCCTTGGCAGAAGCCCAAACGAGCACCCTTATCCGCCAAATAAGTTTTAACAGTTTCTTGGAAATAGTTTTCCAAGTCAAAGTCTGCCAATCCTTCAACTTCTTCACCAACCTTGCTAGATAAGGCTTGCAAGAGAGCTTCTACAATCTCCCAGTCAGCTCTGGTAATCAAGTCAGGAATGATTACTTGATAGCCTTTTTGAGAGTCTAGGTAGCGAACTTTAAAGAGAAACTGAGATCTGCCCACGATTCCGCACTCAATATACTCGAGACGATTAAGAGGCTGACGGAGATAGACAGCATCATAGCTATGTGACTCCAAACCATCTACCAAGGCCAAGATCGACTTGGCAGTCAAAATTTCCTGTTCTCCTAAAATGCTCTGTTTATTTGGAATAAAAAATGTTTTCGTCATAACTGGACTCCTTTGAAATCGTTTACATATAGTATACCCTATTTTCCTGAAAGATACAGAAACAAACTTTAGATTTTTTAGTAAAAAGCATAGAAAAACAGCCCCTAAGGACTGTTTAATCTTATACAGTAGCTGCTTGATCCAAGCTTTCACCGATAGCGGCTAGGCGCTCGACAACTTCAGCTTGTGTCAATTCATGTTCTGAAACATAGCGGTTACGTGGGTGAACACGGCACTCGTGTGAGCATCCACGAAGGTACTTGTCTTCATTTTCTTCTGATGTCAAGATACGACGGTTACAGAATGGATTTCCACAGTTGACATAACGTTCACATGGTGTTCCATCAAACCAGTCTTTCCCTACGATAGTTGGGTTGACATGGTTGACATCTACGGCAATACGCTCGTCAAAGACGTACATTTTCCCATCCCAAAGCTCACCTTGAACTTCTGGGTCTTTACCGTAAGTAGCGATTCCTCCGTGCAATTGGCCTACATCTTTGTAGCCTTCACGCACCATCCAGCCTGAGAATTTCTCACAGCGAACGCCACCTGTACAGTAAACCACGACGCGCTTGTCCATGAATTTTTCCTTGTTATCACGAACCCACTGTGGCAACTCACGGAAGTTGCGGATATCTGGGCGGATAGCCCCACGGAAATGTCCTAGGTCATACTCATAATCGTTACGTGTGTCAAGGACAACCGTATCTTCGTCAAGAAGAGCTTCTTTGAACTCTTTTGGAGACAAGTAAGCACCTGTTGTTTCAAGTGGGTTGATGTCGTTGTCAAAGTCGTTGTCTTCCAAACCAAGGTGGACAATTTCTTTCTTGTAGCGAACAAACATCTTCTTGAAGGCCTGTTCATTTTCTTCGTCAATCTTGAACCAGAGGTCTTCCATGCCTGGGAGGCTGTGAACGTAGTCCATGTATTTTTGAGTTGTTTCGTAGTCACCTGAAACTGTTCCGTTAATTCCTTCGTCAGCGACTAGGATACGACCTTTAAGGCCGATTGATTTACAGAAATCCAAGTGGTCTGCAGCAAATTGCTCTGCATTTTCAATTGGAGTGTAAAGGTAGTAAAGTAAGACACGAATATCTTTTGCCATAAGATTTGTTCTCTTTTCTATTCTTAAATTTTCAGAATTTTTCATCTAACTATACTAGTATACCTGCTTGAGAAAGCGAATGCAATTTATTTGACTGGAAATTGTAGAAAAGTGCTTATCCCTGCACTTCATCAGTAACCATAGCGAATAGCAGATAATTCTCTCAATTTTTTTATTTGCTCGGCTTGATTTTCTGACAAAATCAACTTATTATCAATCAACACACGTGAGATATCAACATTCATTTGACTCAATATAAAAGGAGTAGAAGTCCCATCGTCCTTCAATCTTCTTTGATAAATAACTAATTGATTTTTCAAGGGAGTCAATTGAGGCGTATCCTTTATATCTTCCAATAGATGATTTATGATAGTCATGGCTTCACAACGCCTTTCGCTTCCTCCTGCAAACCATTTTAATGGTGTCATTCTTATTTTCCTCCTTAAATTGAAAAGCTATCATTCTTACTCTCGAACTAATATTTTACCCAAACACCCTATATAAAAAAGTCAGCAAAAATGGTAATGTCGCGAAAATATTATTAATCACATGCACCGCATAGGAAGGATAAATGCTCTTGGTATAGCGGGTCAAACTAGCAAAGATGATGCCAGATGTTGCAAAGACGAAGATATCTAACAAACTAGGCAGGCTTGAAAAATGAGGAAGAGCAAATAAAATGGACGGAAGAAGCAAATCAAGGCCAAATCTAGAATGCTTAAAGAAGGCGTGTTGCAGTAATCCTCTATAGATCAGCTCTTCCATAAGTGGAGTCAGAAAGAACAGGGTTATATAGATACCTAGCTCAGCAAAGTTGGTCCCACTATAACCGATCAATACGGCCCAACCTTCAGCAGTTGACTGAACATGTTTAGCTGTCTGAACGTTAAAAGAGATCTGGAGCACTACCACTAATACTGTCAAAATCGAATACCAAAGCCATTTTTTTCTCGGAATGCGAAAGAGATAACCATGGTCTGTCTTAACCAGAATCCAAATCATGACTCCGCTAAATAGCAAACTCAAGATATTTTGAATCCAGAAGAAATTGCCAATCTGGGAAGAAAATTGCCAATAATTTTGGACAATAAGCGTCAGCTGAGAAAGACCAAATACAAAAAATAGGTAAGAGAAAACTGCACTTATTTTGAGTAAAAGCTGATACTTCTTCATGTGAACCCTCCTTTCTAAAATCGGAACATCTCTAATATAAGCTATATTTTCCTAAATCTTTACTCCAAATCCTAAATGTTACTTGAGATTTCCTGAGTAGTTAAATAGTGATAAAAAAACATGGATATCCTATGCTCTCATTTCAAAAAATCACTGCCTTCCCCAGACAAACCTGAGGAAAACAGTGATCACATTTTTAGGAATTAGGAATGAATACACGAAATCAATTGATTTTATGATTTTTTGTTTTTCAAGAATTCATCATATTGTTTTTGCATTTCGTTCAATACTTTTTCGTAGGCACCTTCAGATTTCAATTTTTCCATCAATTCTGGAATAGCTTTGTCTGGGTCTACAGTACCAGTGTTGATAGCTGTATCGAATTGTTGCATTGTGTTAGAGATTGCTGAGATTTCAGATTTCACATTGTCAGTGTTAAAGATGAATCCAAGCGCTGGAGATTCTTTAGCTTCTGCCAATTGTTTCTTAGAATCTGCAATTTGTTGATCTGTAACGTTTTCGTTGATGTAAAGGATCCAGTTGTTACCAGTGTTCCATCCACCCATGTGAGTGTTTCCTTTGTAGCCATCAAGTACTTTAACACGGTTTTCTTTTCCTTCAATTTTCTCCCAGTTCTTGCCTTCTGGACCGTAAACAAGACCGTTCAAGAGTTCTGCGTTAGTGTTCAAGAGATTCAACACTTCCATTGATTTTTCTTTGTTCTTAGAGTTGTTTGAGATGACAAAGTTAGCAACTTGTGTTGTTTGGTTTTTCTTGATGAAGTTAGTGATTGGTTTGATTTGGATATCTTTATTCGCAACACGTGAAAGCAAGCTGTTACCGTAGTCAGCTGGTCCTACTGTTTCTTCACGAACGAACCAAGTATCTTGTTGAAGGTCAAATGAAGTATCGCTTGTTGCTACGTCTTTTGGAATGTATCCAGCTTCATAGAATTTGTGAAGAGTCTTCAAGTGTTCTTTGAAGCGAGGTACTTCGTAACGGTTTACGATCTTAGTAGTGTCCCCTTCAAGGTCGATAACGAATGGAAGTCCATTTGGAACTGGGTAGTCAAAGTTATCAGATGGGATGAAGTTCTTAGTAACCGCAAATGGCACTACATCTGGAGCTTTTTCTTTGATTTGTTTCAAGACTGGTTCAAGTGTTTCATATGAAGTGACACCTGAAATATCGATACCGTATTTAGCAAGAAGAGTTCCGTTGAAGGCGAAGTTTTGAGATGATGCAACGTTGGCTGCAACTGGAACTGCGTAAATTTTACCGTTAATGCTGTTACCTTTGATGTAAGCTGGGTCAAGTGCTTTATAAAGCTCTGCCCCTTCTTTCTTATACAAGTCAGTCAAGTCAGCATAGGCACCTTTTTGAGCATTTACAACATAGTTAGATGCAAAGGCGATATCGTAGTTTTCACCAGATGATGTGATAACTGACATTTTCTTATCATAGTCACCCCATCCAAGATATTGGATATCCAATTTAGCACCAACTTTTTCTCCGATGATTTTGTTAGCATTTTCTAGCAATTCATCCAAGTTATCTGGTTTATCCCCGATTTGGTACATTTTGATAACAGTTTTTTCACCTGAAGCTGAGTCAGCAGCTTTCTTGTTACCTGAAAGGTTTCCACAAGCAGCGAGACCAGCAGCCAAAGCGACTACGCTAGCAGATGCAAAAGCATATTTTTTCCAGTTTTTCATGACAAAAACTCCTTTTTTTATTTTTAAACTTATAAACAATGTAATGATCTTAACTTCACGCAAGGGAAGTTTGGAAATGAGAAATGTTCTTTCTCAATAAGTACTATTCTTTCACGCCACCGATAGTCAAACCTTTTACAAAGTAGCGTTGGAAGAATGGATACAAAATCGCGATTGGAAGGGTTGCAACCACAACCATGGCCATACGTCCGGTTTCTTTCGGTAGAGCAACTCCCAGTTGACCAGATAGGCCGACTGCTTTGGCGATGTAGTCCATATTTTGTTGGATTTGCATGAGTAAATACTGCAATGGATACAAGTTGTCACTCTTGATGTAAAGAAGGGCGTTGAACCAGTCGTTCCAGAAACCAAGTGCTGTTAAAAGTGTGATTGTCGCAATACCTGGTAGTGACAATGGCAAACAGATTTGGAAGAAGATCCGGGCTTCACTGGCACCATCGATACGAGCGGATTCGAGAATGGCTTCTGGAATGGTCTTCTTGAAGAAGGAACGCATCAAGATAATGTTAAATGGTGAGAGAAGCATTGGAACAATCAAGGCCCAAACTGTATCACCAAGTTGAAGTAAACGAGTTACCACGATATAACCTGGTACCAAACCAGCGTTGAACAACATACTAAGAAGGGCGAAAATCGTAAAGAATCTGCGATACTTAAAGGTTGTCCGTGAAATGGCGTAGGCATAGGTTGTTGTGATAAAAACGTTTGTGATAGTCCCCACCACTGTTACAAAGACTGAGATGAAGAGGGCTTGTAGGATTTTATCCTTAAACTGTGCCAAGAACTCAAAACCGTCTAATCCAAATTGAGATGGGAAGAAACTATATCCATTTTGGAGGATACTTTTTTCATCTGTCACAGAGATAACAATGACAAATATGAAAGGCAAAATACAAGAGAGGGCAATCAAACCAGAAATGGTGCTAAAGAAGATATCCGCTTTCTTACTGAAGGAGTGAATGCCGACATTATCAATTTTTTCTTTTTTAATTTTCTTTTCTGCCATATTCTCCTCCTTTCTAGAACAAAGCTGAGTTTGGATCAACTCGTCTTGCAAGTAAGTTTGATAGGATAACCAGAATCAAGCCAACAACTGATTGGTAGAGACCTGCCGCTGAAGCCATCCCGATATCCGCTGTCTGAGTCAAACCGTTATAAACATATACGTCCAAGACGTTGGTTACGTTATAAAGCTGACCAGCATTGTGGGGAATTTGGTAGAAAAGACCGAAGTCAGCGCGGAAGATATTTCCGACTGCAAGGATGGTCAATACAGTTACGAGCGGCGCCAACTGAGGAATGGTTACATTGCGAATCCGTTGCCATTTGCTGGCTCCGTCCACTGTTGCTGCTTCATAGTAAGTTGGATCAATTCCCATAATCGTCGCATAGTACATGACACTGCTATATCCAAAACCTTTCCAAATACCTAGGAAAAGTAGGAGATAAGGCCAAATACCCAAGTCAGCGTAGAAATTGATTTCCTTCATCCCAATAGATTCTAGGAAATGGTTGAACACACCTTTATCAATGTTTAGGAAGGCATCTGTAAAGAAACTGATGATAACCCAAGACAAGAAGTAAGGGAACAACATGGAAGTTTGGAAGATCTTAACCATTCTCTTAGAACGGAGTTCACTGAGGATGATGGCAATCCCTACTGATACAATCAAGCCAATGAAGATAAAGCCGAGATTGTAGAGGACAGTATTTCGTGTGATAATAAAGGCGTCTTTTGAACTAAATAAGAATCTGAAATTATCGAGTCCGACCCATTTACTATTCACGATACTATCTATAAATCCATTACTGGTCATATGGTAGTCTTTAAAGGCAACCACGTTCCCAAATACTGGAATGTAGAAGAATAGAATCAACCAGAGTGCCCCTGGCAAAACCATCAAGAGAAAGATCCAATTGTCTCTCAAGGTTTTTGAAAACTTATTCATAATTTCCTCCCTTTTTTATTTTGATATCCATCTAAAAATTCTTTTTTAGATTTTTGATAACGATTACATTATTAGTATACTCCTATTTGAAGGTTAGGTTAAACTACTAATTATAGAAAAAACTCCACAAATTATTTTATGTGGAGTACTTTTGAATAAAGGGATGTTTCACGAGAAACACTCTGAGTAAGGCACGGTGTTCTTGTTTTTAAGTTGTATAAATGGTTGAAGCTGTCGCAATAGTATGCCACTGGTTGGCTGTTGTGGCTGCGAAGTCCTTGTCTGCGTAGAAGTCTGTAAATGGCAGAATTTCCACTTCTAACTCATCGATGCGGTCAATCTGACCAGCCAGATAAGCTTCGATACGGCTTTCTGCTCGCTTAATGCGTTGCAAGAGTCCACCCATGCGGATATCGACCGCATCCAAGCCAAAGACCTTGTTTTCTTTCAGCCATTGGTGGCTAAAGAGGGCATGGAAGTCTTCAATTTGGCTTCTGAGTTCTGGTAATTCTTGCCTTGCGATTTCTTGCAGACTTCCTTTATCATCTGCTTGGTAAGCCTGACGAATGCGTCGTCCCACATCGACTTTGCTACTTAAAATGGCATTCAACTGAGCCTGCGTTTCAAAGAGGTAGGCATAGTTGCCAGCTTTTTCTTTAATGTTAGCAAGCGTCTCAGCAGCCTGAGCGAAGTGCGGTTTGTCCTGTTCAGGTGTCATGTGTCGGTCAAGGATTGGACAGAGAACATCCTGATAAAAGACATAGCGGTTGGGATTGATCCCGCTGAGATTGCCTGGTAGATCTGGTAAGAGGTTAGCAAGGTCAATCTGCATAAATTCCTCAACTGATAGGCCTGTATTGGTCTGAAAATGAGCAGACAAACGGTCTAGGTCATTGCGGTAGCTGAGTTCTGCCCAGATTTGCAAGCTTGGTAGGACAGCGAATTGGGCAGTTTCACCACCATTGTCCCCCCAACCCGTCACGATGACTTCTTTGATATCATTGGCACGACAGGCCTTGTTCGCTTCAAGAGCGATAAGACGGCTGAAATGGTTATTGGGTGTGAAACCAATCCACTTCCAAGCTCCCCCTGCAAAGGCAAGGTCATGGCTAATATTGTGATGGTTGCGGAAGTTGCGATTGTATTTTTCCTCGCTATCCTGATAATAGTCCCAGTAAACCAAGGTCACTCGGTCTTTGAGATGGTCTAGGTAGACACGAGTTTCTTCTGGAATTTCCACATCACGGTCGTACTGACCATCTGCTGACATGAGTTTAAAGAACATATCGCTCCACATCTGGCAGTGGAAACCATATTTGTCAGCAATATCCAGCACGCGCTCCAAGTGTTGGCACATGAGGAGACTACGATCCACAACACCGTTCAGAATCAAGTAGCGTCCCAAACCAACCAAGTGGGCTTCGTCCATCCCGATATTGACCTTGCGAGTTTGTAGTTTAGATAGAGTAGCAAACATGCCATCAATCAGGTCATAAACCTTTTCTTCGCCGATAAGAAGGATATCCTCCACATCACGGAGTTCCTGCACTTCCTTGACACCCCATTTAACGAAGGCTGACAAGTGAGCCAAGGTCTGGATACATGGCACAAAGGTCATATCAAACTGCTGGGCATAAGCTTCGATTTCCTGCAACTCCTCTGCTGAATAAGCACCGCGGAAATAGCCAAAGTAAGGCTGCCCTTCAATCTGGTAAGTGTCTTCCATGTAGAGCTCAAAGGTTGAGTAGCCCATGAGAGCCAAGACCTCAACCATCTGCTTGGCAGAAGCCACATTCAGCACCGCATTTCTCGAACAGTCTGCCATGTAGGCTAAATCTTCATAAGCTGCTTGTTCTTCTATCTCTACTTTATCACCTTCTGCTAGAGCTGTTACCAACAAGGACAAGGCACGATAAAATTGGTGAGATTTGCGATAAGTTAGTTGATAATGGCCACCCTCACCCTTGATAGAGATAGAGGCTTGGTCAGACTGAGCGACAGCTACTTCCACATCTGGTAGAGAAATGTGCTTTTGAAGCAACTCTATAGCTTGATGTTGTTTGGGACTAAGTCCTGTAAATCTTACCATTGATTTTCCTCCTGTAACCAGTTGACAAGGGCACCATAGAGATTGGCATCTGCATGATAGGTACAAGCTTGGATAAGAGGTGCGACCGTGTATTCTTCGTAGGCATCGATAAAGTCTTCAACAGCCTTCTTGACACCTTGGATAAAATCTGGATTTTGACTGATAGAGCCTCCCAGACTGATGACATCTGGGTCGATGAGATATTGGATATTGAGCAAGCCTTGCGCCAGATTACGGTTCATGCGCTCAATGGCTTCTTGGCAAAGGGTATTTCCTGCTTCGGCCTCTTGGTAAATCTTGCGACCGTCCCAGTCAGTCTGACCAGATTTTTCAATCACGTAGCGCACCATATTTCCAGTTGACGCTAGTTGCGACCAGTTGTTGAGCTTTTCAGCAGGGGCAAGGGTTGTCATGTAGCCAAATTCTCCACCCAGACCGTGACGACCTCTATGAAGTCTACCATTGATAATCATGGCACCGCCAATCCCTGTTCCAATCACGACACAGGCTGCATTTTCAAGTTCTGGATGAGCTAGTAATTCACTGAGTCCAACGCAGTTGGCATCATTTTCTAGATGGACAGGAATCTGATAAGAGCTAAGCGCCTCATACCAAGAAAATCCGTGGATGTAGGGCACAGCACTGAAGCCATCAATCACACCTGTCTCTTGATTGACCGCACCTGGAACGCTCATAGCAATCCCGCTATAATCCTGCTCTGACAAGCGCTGGTCTAACCAAGCTAGTAAATCCTCCAAACTTTCAGGCGTTTGAATGCTTGCCTTATCTAGTATTTTCCCATCAGGAGTCAGACTGGCAAACTTAATTCCAGTCCCTCCGATATCAATCGTTGCAATGGTCATTGTTTTTACCATAAAAAGGGGCGAATCAGCAGTTAGTCCTTACTTTTTCGCCCCTCCTTTCTCTTTATGTTTACTTTTTGAAATTAAATTTCTTCTTTTTTGATGAATTCTGTACGAATCTCTTGTGGTGAAATGAGGCCTCTATGAACTGGGTATGGTCGTTCAAGTAGGTCAAGGAAGAGATGTTGGCTTTCCGGTACACGTACATTTTCACTACACATATTGTAGTAACGAAGAACATAGCCCTCCTCATTTTCAGCTACCTTAAAGGCTGTTGGACAGATTTGTGGTATGCTGAGAACAGAATGGCTCAAGAGGCTACCAGTCGCTGCCACGCTTCCTTCTTGTTTAGCAAGCTGAAGGCTGGTAAACGGTGTCTGCAAGGCTTTAGCACGACGATAGGCTGAGAAGCGTTCTTGGGCTTGGTGGCATTCAAGCGCAAACTCGACTTCAAACTCACGCAAGCATTGAGCTTCTGGTGTTGGGAAGTAGCCCCAGTCACCCAACTCACCTGATGCACGCAGAATAGTCACGGCAATGGTGTCGTCCCCAAGGATTTCGTATTCATTCAATCCCTTGTTGGATACAGTCACCCCTTTTTCATCGTCATACAGACTAACAAAGGCTTGTTGGTGTTGAGGATTTTCAGGATTTTCCCATGAAGCAGCTGGTTTGTTTGGTCGTGTCACCACCTCATAGATACTTTCAGAATCATTGCTTGGACGCGTGTTATGAGTCTTGACCAAGAGACGGATACGGTGGTCTTTAGCAGTGTTGGTAAAGCGAGTCTTGCAACGGATTTGTGGATTGTCAACAAAGATAGTCATCTCAGTTTCAAGAGGAATAGTTATCAACTCTTCAGAGCGTCCAGCTTCACGCTTCATAAACTCGATGATACCTTTTTGCTCTTCTTCTAGCTTTTCATCCGCACTGACAGGCACGGTCAATTCATGTTTGAGCAAAATCTTAGCGTAGCGAGCTGTGTTTTCCAAGACCTCGTAGCCCTTAAGCTCTGCATAGATTGGCTCTGTTCCTTTTGGTTGGAAATAGATATACTCGTTTCCGATGTCACCACGGTCTTCAAAGCGGATAAAATCTTCATAGGCTTCGTGAGTTGTCTTGTCATAAACTGTGATATTGTCATCCACACTTACCGTTACAAATGGCGTATCAATCACTCCGTTTTGGTAAATACCGTCGCGGTGTTCTTGCTCTCCTTCCAGTAATTGGAATGTTGTCCAAGAAAGTGGCGCTAGGTGAACTGGAATGGTCACGCGCACTTGTCGAGCGATACGAGCTTGGCGGAACTTATCTTTTGGTAAATCGTACTCAAAATTAGCTCCGAGATCTTCGATTTTAGCCTCTACAGGACGACCATCCAAGTCCTCCACACGGTAACTTGGCAAGGTAAGAGCAGCCATCTTCTTGTAGCCTTCTGTTGGGTGCAATTCCTTGAAATCACAAGTCGCCACATCAATCACTGTGCTGACAGTATCGACCTTATCATGCAAGCCTGTGTTAATAACAGTAAAGAGATAATCGCTTTGAGCCTTAGACGTAGCAATTTTACCCTTCCACTCATTAAGAAGATTGCTCTTAACAAAGGTTCCTACTTGGTTGACCTTGGCAAAACGTGTCTCCATCTCACGGTGAACTTCGTCCACGCTACAGCCACAGATACTATCATGTGGTGCATTCTGCAAAAGAGTTTTCCAAGCATAGGTCAACTGGCCCTTGTGGTTGTGCCCTCCAGTGATAATAGTCAAGGGTTCTACAACTTGCTCTAGGAGGTTGCTATTTTCTTGGAAGGATTGTTTGAGATAAATACGAGATGAAGAAGTGTTGGCAAGTGTGTACCAGCCGTCTGTTTCCTGACTGGTCAACTCACCTGTAACCGTTGATAATTGCTCTGGTAGGGCACTTTCCACGGCTTGGACATATTCATCAAAAGAACTATGAACAAAGGTTACATCTGGGAAGAGTTCATTTGCCACACGAATGGCTTCACTCAGATTTTTCTGTACAGGCTGGTGATCACATCCGTTCATCATCAACCACTGGTTGGTCGAAGCATAGTCACGAACGTCTGCCAATTTTTGTTTCCAGAAGGTCAAGGCCTCGTCTTTATCAACTGGAATTTCATTCCCATTACTATACCAGTTGGCAAAGAGAATCCCGAGAACACGACTTCCGTCCGCACCCTGCCAGTACATTTCTGAAAACTGGGAAGTAAACTGCTCATCTTCGAGAACTTGGTTGTCAAATCCAATCGGTTTCACACCACGACCAAAAGCGGCCACATGAATGCCTGATTTTTGAAGAATTTGAGGAGCTTGTCCCATATTTCCAAAAGTATCTGGGAAGTAACCAATCTGAGTGGATTTGCCCCATTTTGCAGCTTCTTGCTGACCAATCAAGGTATTGCGGACATTGGCTTCACTTGAAATCAAGTAGTCATCTTGCAAGATGTAAAAAGGACCAATTTTAAGTTTGCCTTCGTCGATGTATCGTTGGACTTTGTCGCGATTTTCAGGGCGAATTTGCAAGTAGTCATCAAGGACAATGGTTTGACCATCCAAGTGGAAGCTCTTGAACTCAGGGTCATTTTCAAAGAGATCAAAGAGATTGTCAAATAATTCCACCAACTGCATACGGTGGCTTTCAAAAGGCAAGTACCACTCACGATCCCAGTGACTATGTGAGATAATATGTACGACAACATTTTCCATGAAGTAAAACCTCATTCTAAATTTAAATTTTTATTGTTAACGTTTTTGGATGTAAGATTTGTGATTCTTTCCAAGAATCAGTGAAGCGAAGGCGAGCTCCTTATACTCAATGAAAATCAAAGAGCAAACTAGGAAGCTAGCCGCAGGCTGCTCAAAACAAAGCTTTGAGGTTGCAGATAAAGCTGACGTGGTTTGAAGAGATTTTCGAAGAGTATTAGCGAATATCCAAGTAATCCAAGACCAACTCACAGAACATCATGTTGGCCCAAGAGAACCATTCACGAGAATAAAGAGTTGGGTCATCTACGTGGAAGCTTTCATGCATAACACCAGTACCACCATCGCAAGCAACCAGCTGATCCAGTAAGAATTTCTTCTCTGCTTTATCTGTCGTTGTCAAGCCTTGGATAGACAGAGCGATTGGCCAGATATAGCGATAGAAGGTATGAGAACTTCCGAGACCGCTAGCGTATTCTCCTTGGTAGAAATATGGATTTTCAGGGCTCAAAATGGTACGACGAGTTGCTTGATACACTTCATCATCGACCGAACAGTAACCCAGATAAGGTGCAGCCAGCAGACTTGGTACGTTTGGATCATCCATAATGCTAGCATTTCCCAAACCATCCACTTCAAAGGCATAAATCTTTTCGCCCTTGCTGTTGCTTGTGTAGGCGTAGTTTTCAATTCCTTCTTGGATTTCATCCTGAAGACGCTTAGCATCAGCAATAACACTCTCGCTATCAGCTAGATTCAATTCTGCAAAGATTTCTTGGACATACCCCAAGACTACTACAGCAAACATATTTGACGGTATCAAGTAGCTATACTGGCAACAGTCATCACTCGGACGAAAAGCTGACCAGGTCATGCCTGTCACTGCAAAATCAGGGCCAAAGCCATCATTTACCAAGGTATCTTCCTTGCGGTCCGTATCTCGGACAAAACGATAAGGAGAGTTCTTGTGGTCTTGTTCCACCGTCCAAAGATGGAGAATTTCCTTAGTCGCTGCGACAAAAGTCTCATCAAACTGACTAGTTTCGCCAGTCTCTTTCCAGAGGAGATAAGCCAACTGCAAAGGATAGCAAAGCGAGTCCACCTCATACTTACGTTCCCAAATCCAGCCATTAAGGTCTGTGTGGTCGGTCTCGTGGTGCCCCTTCCAGTTTTCCTCAATGTTGAAGGAGTTGGCATAAGGATCCTTGAGCACCAAGGTCATCTGACGTTTGACTAAACCTGCAATGGTCTGACGCAGGAGGGCATCTCTTTTAGCCACATGCAGGTAGGGTCTGAGTTGGGCTGTCGAATCCCGAAGCCACATAGCAGGAATATCTCCTGTGAGCACAAAGGTTGAACCATCTTCTAGGATTTCAACCGTATTGTCCAAGGTGTCTGTATAGCAACGCTCGAAAACATCCACCCACTCTGGATGGTCCTTAGCCCTCTCTGCCACTTCATCTAGCCATTCTCTAACAATTTCTTTCGAATAAATCATCGTGCAGTATCCTCTTTCAAACAAGTTTCATTTTCAGTATATAGCTTTTGAGACAGAAAATACATACACAAATGATAGTCATTTTTCTACAAAATAGTTATCTTTGAAGCTCCTTTTCTAAAGGCTATCTTTTTCTGATATAATGTAGAAAAACAGCTAAAGGAAAGACTATGAAACCACTACTTGAAAGCATCGATACCCGCTTTGGAACTGCCAGCAAGCATGCCTTTTCTCGGGGAAATACCATGCCATACACAGGCCTTCCTTTTGGGATGAATTACTTTGTACCCCAGACCAGTGACCAGGAGGGCTCTTGGTTTTTCGATCCGCATCTGCCTATCTTTCAGGGGATTCGATTAACCCACCAGCCCAGCCCTTGGATTGGCGACTACTCTTGGCTCCTCCTGACACCTGTCACAGGCCAGCTAGGTGGAGACAGCCTCTTCCATCGTCAGTCTTCCTATGATATGGATAAGGCCTCTTTCCAACCTCATTATCTGAAGATTTTCTCCCTGCGCTATCAGATTGAAAGCCAGCTCACACCGACTTGCTACGGTGCTTCTATTCGTTTGGAGCAAAAGCAAGGAAAAGCTCTCTCCCTCTATCTCCACGCAGCAGATGAACTGACCGTAGAGCAAGTAGATAAGCGGAATCTTGCCCTGCGACAAGAAGGAAAAACTGAAACCAACAAAAATCCACTAACGATGTTCACTGTCCTGCAAATGAATACGGATATCCTTGCTATCAGCCAAGAAGGTGGAGACTGGCGAATCGACCTGGCAGATAGTCATGCTGAAATTCAGCTAGGGACTTCTTTCATCTCTCCTTCTCAAGCTCTGCTTAATCTACCTCAAGAAGATTTTGAAGGCTGTAAAGCAAGTGCCCAAGCGGATTGGGAAAATCTCCTCCATCGTTTTGACATTATAGAGACAGGAGAAGCTAACCGAACCTTCTTTGACCACTGTCTCTACAGACTCTTCCTCTTTCCTCAGACTTTTTATGAGGTTGATGAATCAGGGCAAGCCATCCACAAAGATTTGGCTACTGGAACTGTAAAGCCCGGTGTCCTCTTTAGCAATAATGGTTTCTGGGATACCTTCCGCACCACATTCCCCCTCTTTGCCCTTATCATACCGGAACACTACCACCGCTTCTTAGAAGGATTTCTCAATAACTACCGCGATACTGGTTTCCTTCCAAAATGGCTGGCTCCAGATGAACGGGGTATGATGCCAGGTACACTTATAGACGGTATTATCGCCGATAGCGCCTGCAAGGACATGGCTCCCGACTTGGAAGAAGAACTCCTTCAAGCCATGCTTGAAACAGCCAGCAAGTCCGACCCTCTCGGCATCAATGGTCGTCACGGACTAGCCCAATACCAAGAACTGGGCTACCTCTCTACCGACCACCACGAAAGCGTCAGCCACACCCTAGACTATGCCTATAGCGATTTTTGTATCGCTAGCTGTGCTGAAAAACTAGGGAAAATAGAAATCGCTGAAACCTACAAGGCCGCATCACAAAATTACCGCTATCTATTTGACGCTGAGACAGGTTACATACGAGCGTGTGATGGTCAAGGCAACTTCCGTCCTGACTTCTCTCCTTATGGTTGGGGACGCGACTATGCCGAATGCTCTGCCATTCAAGCAACTTTAGGCGTCCTCCATGACATCCCAGACTTAATCCAGCTTATGGGTGGAAAAGAAGCCTTTAGCAACTATCTTTTGAAAACCTGTCAAGATGCTCCCCTCTTTGAGACAACAGGCTATGGCTACGAGATTCACGAAATGAGCGAGATGGCTACCGCTCCTTTTGGGCAACTCGCCATTTCCAACCAACCTAGCTTCCACATTCCTTATCTATTCCGTTACAGCAACTACCCTTACTACACTGCCCTTCTCATCAAGACGCTCCGTCAGAAAGCTTTTCACCCAAGTTGGGAAGCCTATCCTGGCGATGAAGACAATGGTAGTCTCTCTGCTTGGTACATCTGGTCAGCTCTCGGATTTTATCCGACCTGTCCAGGAAAACCAAGCTATGATCTCGGAATCCCTCTCTTTGACCACCTCCGAGTCTATCTCGCTAAAGAAGATAAATGGCTAGATATTCATGCTGAGCAAAACCACAGCCATTTTAACTTTGTAAAAGAATGCCGACTGGATAAAACACTCGTATCAACTATTCAACACCAAAACCTCTTAAAAGCTGAACAACTAACCTTTATACTTAGCTGGCTACCAAGTCATCGCTAAATAATAAAAAATCTGCAATCCCCAAGATTATCCACAATCTGTGAATAACTATCCCAAACTGTGCTTAACTCTTGAGTTTCAGCAATTAAAACTACTTTATAATCCTCAAAAGTTACTAAATTGGTCACACAAATAAGAATTATCACTAAAATAATCAGAAGTTATCCACACTTATCCACAACCTGTTAGTAACTTTTATGAATAGCTAAGACCTATCTCTCACGAACACTAAAAAGAGCCTGACTCCAGGCTCTTTAGTCTATTATTTCTTCTCAGCACGGAGGGCTGACAAGATTTGTGTACGGATATCATCCACACCATTTGGCGTATTTGGTAAAAAGATCGTTTGATTTCCTTTAGAAGCAAAGGTATTTAAGGTATCCAAATACTGGTTGGTCAAGAGGATAGACATGATTTGCTCTTCTGTCATACCAACATTGGCTTCCTTGAGTTCTGTGATAGACTCTGCCAATCCATCCACAATCGCCTTACGTTGTTGGGCAATCCCCACACCATGGAGGCGGTCTTTTTCTGCTTCGGCTTCAGCTGCAGTGACGATTTTAATCTTGTCGGCTTCCGCCAATTCTTGCGCTGCAACCCGCTTACGTTGCGCCGCATTGATTTCATTCATGGATTGCTTGACTTCTGCATCTGGTTCGACCTTAGTAATCAAGGTTTTCACAATAATATAACCGTAAGTAGTCATTTCTTCCGCCACTTGGTGTTGAACTTCGAGGGCAATCTCATCTTTTTTCTCAAACAATTCATCTAAGGTTAATTTGGGAACAGAAGAGCGAAGAGCATCTTCGATATAAGATTTAATCTGAGATTCTGGACGCATGAGTTTATAGTAGGCATCTGTCACGCTCTGCTCATTGACACGGTACTGAGTCGCCACATTCATCATAACGAACACATTATCCTTGGTCTTAGTCTCAACCACAATATCACTTTGCAACAAGCGCAACTGAATCCGCGCTGCAATCGAGTCAATTCCAAAAGGCAAGCGAATATGAATACCGCTATTGGCAACCTTTTGGTATTTCCCAAAGCGTTCAATAATCGCCACCGACTGCTGACGAACTACATAAACTGTACTCAGTGTGACTATCACCAATAGGAGCACACAAACCACCACAAAAATCATCAAAAATGTTGCCATTATCGTGACCTCCATCATTATTTTTCCTGTATTATAGCACATTTAAAGAAGGCTGTGCAGTTTTTACTGCGATTTTTCCTGAAATGTCAATAATTAGAGGTGAATTGTCACATTGTCGTCTAATCTCTTGCTAAAACAACTGGTAAAGAATTAGGTCTACCATGCTAGTTCTTTCTAACTCCGTTGATTATCAACATACTATCTAAACTTTACAAGCCGTGGGCAAAGAAACAAAACAAGTAATGGCTAATCCTTTAAGAGAGTAACAAAAAACATCATTACAGTGAACCTCACTCCAATAGTTCAATCATTAAGCAATGTTGATGATCTGAATGTAGTGTGATATACTATTTTTGTCATCGGTTACCGATTACGTTCCTTACGGTTCGTGAGAGGAGGTGAAACTAATGAGCCTTATCCCAGAGCTCGCTCTTACTATTATAGCAGACGTCATAGCTGGAATCATCTTGTATTTCGTTTGCAAATGGCTAGATGGTAAGAAGTAGACCGAATGACTAGCCTATAAACACCCGTTAAATCTCTAAGATACGTCAAAAAAGCCCTTAACTACTGGCATAGTTAAGGGCTTTGGTGTTCTAATGAACCTTATCCATTAAAATCATTCTAACATACAAGCCCCGATATTTCAAGAGTTTTATCTATTTTTTAAAGTTCTAAAAGGTCTATAATGAAGTTAGCCATCTAGTACCCAAAAACCGACTAGCTCTTATGAACTAGTCGGTTTCTCATCAATGCGCTAACATTTCTTGGGCGATTTCTTGGCCAGATAGATTATCTGGATAGTAGGTTGGCCAGTTATCCATTTCTTCAAAGAGGGCTTCTTGGCTTGTTCCTCCAAAGAAGATATGGAAATGTTCTGCCTTAACTGGGGCGATATTGTGGTCACTAAACTGAACATACTTGAATTGTCCAGCATCAGCATCTGTCGCTTCAAAAAGGAAGCGCACGCCACGATTGCCTTTCTTATAAGTCAATATTTTCTTACCAACATACTTGTAGGTATATTTCTTGCTTTGGCCACCTTGAACAAATTCCATGGTGTTATCAGTGATATTAATCTTAGTCACATCTGTCTGATAGCCTTTTGTATAGTAGTCCTTGTACTCAGCCTGTGTCATCTTACCAGTCAACTTAGCCTTGTAGTCAAACACTTGATCAAACGTACCATCTTCAAGGAAAGGATAAACTGATTGCCAGTTACCTGCATAGTCACTCAAGGTGCGGTCCTTGACAGCTGCATCCTCGAAGTAACCATTTTGGACTGTCTTGGTATCCTCTGCCTTTTCAGGCTCGATTGCTGGGCCTTCTTGGTCCGTTGTTTGTTTTAGAGCCTTGAGGTTTTTCTCCATCACGGAAATGTAGTTTTCTCCAGCCTTGGTATCCTCTTCTGTCAGACTTTCTAAAGGATTGAGAACATCTGTTTTAACACCTGCTTCTTTTGAAAGTGTGTTAGCAAGGGCTTGTGAGGCATTTTCTTCAAAATAGATATAGGCGATTTTATTTTTCTTAACGTACTCTGTCAATTCCGCCAAGCGAGCAGCTGATGGCTCTGCATCTGGAGAGAGGCCTGAAATTGCGACTTGTTTGAGTCCATAGTCCAAGGCCAGATAGTTAAAGGCTGCATGTTGCGTTACAAAGCTCTTTTGTTTGGCTTGAGACAAGCCTTCTGCATAAGCCTTATCCAAGGCTTGCAATTTTTCGATATAGGCAGCAGCATTCTTCTCAAAGGTCTCTTTTTTATCAGGATAATCTGCTGATAAGCTATCACGGATATGCTCTACTAGTTTAATGGCACGAACTGGTGATAACCAAACATGGGGATCGAACTCATGGTGATGACCTTCTTCTCCATGGTCATGGTCTCCCTCTTCTTCCTCGCTACCTGGTAAGAGCAACATATCGCCTGTCGCCTTGATGGTTTTCACCTTTTTCTTATCCAAGGTATCTAGCAATTTAGGAACCCATGTTTCCATGTTTTCATTTTCATAAACGAAGGTATCTGCATCTTGGATTTTGGCAACTGCCTTGGCAGACGGTTCATATTCATGGGGTTCTGTACCAGCACCGATGAGGAGTTCTACATTAGCCGTATCTCCTGCGACTTGCTTGGTAAATTCATAGACAGGGTAAAAGGTTGTCACGATATTTAGTTTGCCATCTGCCTGCTTTTGATTGGAACAAGCCACTAAAAACAAGGCACATAGACTGGCTAGCAATAAGCTAATTTTTTTCACGTTAGTCTCCTATTTGATAAAACGTCTTACTAAACTGATGAGTAAAAAGACAGTTACAAAAATAATGGTAATACTTGCACTTGCAGGTGTTTCTGCATAGTAGGAAATGTAAAGTCCTGCTACCATTCCCAAAAATCCAATCGCACTGGCAAGCAGCATAACCGATTTAAAGTTTTTCCCCAGACGCAGGGCAATACTAGCTGGCAAGACCATGATAGTCGATACCAAAAGAGCTCCTGCAGCAGGAATCATAAGGGCAATGGCCACCCCTGTAACCATGTTAAAAAGAATGGACATGGTACGAACTGGCAAGCCATCCACAAAGGCCGTATCCTCATCAAAGGTCAAGATATACATAGGACGAAGGAAGAGGAAGGTCAAAATCAAAACAACCGCCGCAATGACAAAGAGGGAAATAACCTGCTCTTCGCTGATCGTCACGATTGAACCAAAAAGATACTGGTCCAAACTCATTGAACTCGAGCTTTTACCCTTACTCATGACAATCAGAGAAACAGCCAGACCTGTTGACATGAGGATCGCTGTCCCGATTTCCATAAAGCTCTTGTAAACCGTACGGAGATACTCCAAAAAGACCGCCGCAATCAAGACAATGGCAATCGTAGAAACAGTCGGAGAAATCCCTAGGACCAGACCAAAGGCTACACCTGAAAGCGAGACGTGGCTGAGGGTATCACTCATCAAACTCTGACGGCGCAAGATAAGGAAGGTTCCTAATACTGGCGAGAAAAGACTCATAGCAATAACAGCCAGAAAGGCACGTTGCATAAAGTCATAAGATAATAAACTAAGCATGGCCCACCTCCTGATCATTCTCATGAACGTTGAAACAACGCCATGGCGAGTCTTGGTTACGGACTAGATGAATATTGCGGTCCGCATAGTCCTTAACTTCTTCAGGGTCATGAGTAATCATCAAAACAGCCTTGCCGTGATGATGGGCGCTGTGGTGCATGAGTTCGTAAAATTCATTTTTACTTCCTGCATCCATCCCCGTTGTCGGCTCATCTAGGATAAACACATCTGGGTCAGAAGCAAACATACGCGCAATCACCGCTCGCTGCTTTTGCCCCCCAGATAGAGAACCCAAGCGTTTGTCTCTGTGTTCCCACATGCCAACTGAGTCCAGACTAGCCTTGATATGCTCCTCATCATGAGCATTCAAGCGACGGAACCAACCCTTTCTCGGATAGCGACCAGATTTGACAAATTCATAAACCGTACTTGGAAAACCAGCATTAAAACTGGCAATCTGCTGGGGAAGATAGGCTATTCTCAATTTCTTACCCTGCGTATTTGTCTTTGAAATAGTTACCTTTCCAATGCGTGGCTGAAGAATTCCAAGACTGGCCTTAATCAGTGTCGTCTTAGCTGCCCCATTCTCCCCTGTCAAGGTAACAAATTCCCCACTATCAACACTATAATTGATATGTTCAAGAACAGGCTCCTTATCATAATAGAAGGATAAATCCTCTACCGTAATGTATCTCATTATTTGATTTCTCCTACTAAAGCAGTCAAAAACCGCTGAATCACTTTTTGTTCATTTGGAGTAAACTGAGTCGCCACTTGTTCATAAGTTAAAAGTGTATGCTCATGGTGATGATGGTGCTCCTCAGCGATTGGACGAGCCAAATCAGTCAACTGGTAAAAAATCACACGCGCATCCTTAGGATCTTTAGATGTTTCTAACATCCCTTCCTTAACCAGAGATTTAATGGCCTTGGTAACCGCCGCCTGACTGACATTGAGGCGACGAGCCAACTCTGAATTGGTTAAAGATTCCTCCGACAAGAGCATGAGGATATGCTCCTGGGTATTGGTCAGAGCTACCTCGCTAGTACAATGACCTATTAGAATTTCATGCTGATTTTCCGCCTGCAAAATCACCTCATTTAAAAAAGCATCGATATCCTTCGCTAGCTGTCTCATATCTGACTCCTTTCCTTTTGGACTTCTCTTTTTTAAGAGAAAAATACTATTCTTTGAAAAATTATTTACTGGTTAATTATATCACAACCAAAAAAAGAGTCAAGAAAAAACGTGAAAACCAGTTTCATTCTTGAACTCTTCTATATATTATTATCTATTTGAATGTCTTGACATCTCCATCATAAGTCGCCCAATCTTTGCTGAAAAAGCGTTCATTCAGATGGTAAGTCGGAGCTGGCGTGGGATTGGATAGGAAAGGATCAACTGCCTTATCAAAAGCAAGCCAACCCAACCAACCTAGGTGAATGGTATCCTTAACAAAATAAGGATCCCCTCCATTTTTTGAAAAGTCAGCAATATTAGTGAAACCTTGACTTTCTAATTGGTAACGAATTTTCTCCACTGCATGCTGGTACATATCTTCTCTGAGCCCTGTGTAGTCCATCCATTTCTTATTGACAGGCTGGATGACAAAGAGGACATTAACTTTCGATTTTGCAAATTGATTGAGAACCAACTGTAAATCATTATATTCAGATGATTTTAGGAAACTGTAATTCTTTTGATACCCTTCCCATTTTTTCAAATCCTTCTTAACCTCTCTCGTATAGAAATGATTTTCCATCCCCATATCATTATTGGTCGTATTGGCTTCTGCATCCTTTCGAGCAATTTTTTCTAACTCTTGGTAAGAAAATTGATCTGGAAGATCTTTTAAATAATTTTCCACATGTTCCTTATATTTGAGTTTTCCTCTAATGGAGAACTGACCAAATAGAGAAGCCTGTCTCTCATTGAATCGGGCAAAAATATTAATAGCAACCTGATCAACCTCTGATAATTCTTCACCCTTTGACAGTTTTTGAACAATGCCTTTTAATGCAACATTAGGATTCTGCTTTAACAATCGAATAGCCGCATGCTTTGCAGCAGTGTCACCAGATTGATTTTCCAGAAAAGCTGTCAATTGGTCACTGTTAAAAAATCTCTGAAACGCTGCGGGTTCATAATCAGCCTCCGTAAACCACTGAGGCGAAATTACAAATACTGCCTGCTTATCCTCTATTTCTGGCAAAATTTGCTGTAGGCCAAAATATTGATTTAGAGAGGCTGCTCCTGCTTGACCTAAAAAGTAAGGACGATAGGGACGATGGTATTTCTCGGCTAAAACAGCTGGATGGACACTATCAAATCGAATCCATTCACTGGACCCTAGAAAAGGAATAAAACGCATATTTGGATCTGTAAGAGCCCTTACTTTTTGGCTTCTCTCTTTAAAACTCTCTACACTAACAGAAGCCGCCGAATATTTCTCCTCCGTCAGATTATGGCTTGTTGTACTTGGATAAAAAAAGATGAGTAGAAGAACCAAAAATCCAGCTATGAAGATAGGCCCAAAGATTAACCATAAGCGTTTAAGCATTTTGTAGCTCCACAATACCAGCTATGATTTTATTGGCTGTATTCCAGTCGTCGCGACCAAACTCTGTAACAGGGACACGAATATCAAAACGGTTTTCAATCTCCACAATCAACTCAACCGTTCCCATACTATCCAAGACACCTGCATCAAAAAGATCTTCATCCATCATGTCAGAAACATCTTCCATAAACAACTCATCAATAATTTCAATAACTTCTGATTTGATATCCATATTTTATTTCCTTTTATTTTTTAAACCATAAATCATTCAAAAATCCAGAAAAGATTAAGAATGACAGCATGACGACATGGAAGGTGATAACCATGCCAAGCAACTGAATCCAGCGATTCTCAGGTAGAGCAGCTTTCCCTGCTTTTTTCCGTTCCTTATTGAGCGTTTTTTTCTTACGAATCCAAGCATCATTAATAACCAAGCCTAATCCATGAAAGAGGCCATAGGCGATATAGTACCAGGTCACTCCATGCCAAAATCCCATAATCAGCATATTTACAATATAGGCCACACTTGAGGTTACATTGCGATTCTTAAAGACCTTCTTTCTGGTCAACACCATGACCATTCGCATAAAGACAAAGTCACGGAACCAGAAAGACAGACTCATGTGCCAGCGATTCCAAAACTCTTTTAAATCCCTAGATAAAAAAGGCTTGTTGAAGTTAATTGGACTATGAATCCCCATTAAGTTTGAGATTGCCAAGGCAAACATAGAGTAGCCTGCAAAGTCAAAGAAAAGTTCTAGACCAAAGGTATACATAACTGCCAAGGCATAGTGGTTAAAAAAGCCACCTGACTGTAGGGCTAGATTCTTCAGAGGAGGGAGTAAGGTCTCTCCTAAAATATGAGCTATGATAAACTTATATAGAAAGCCAAGCATGATATACTTGACAGCCTCTTCCAGCATATCCATCAACTCATCTCGCTCAGGAATGGTCTGATAATTTTCATTAAAACGCTTAAAGCGATCGATTGGACCACTTGAAAAAGTCGGCATAAAGAGAAGAAAACGGAGGAATTCCCAGAGGGTAGAATCCTTAATCACTCCATCTCTCAGCTCGATGATAATCCCAACCGAACGAAAGGTCAGGTAAGAAATACCCAAAAACCCAAGCAAAGACTGCGTTCCATTGATAGCCGGCTGCACCTTGACAAAGATAATTGGCAGTAGGGACAGAAAACTAACTAGGTAGAAGACCCACTGGCCATCCTTACTTTTTCGATAATGCTTGTAGAAAAGTAGGAGCAATATTTCCCAGCACAGATAAATACCCAAGGCAGCCAATTGATTAGTCTTCCCACCTACCAGCATGGTAACGATAAAGAAGAGACTAACCAATACCTCGTACCAGGCAAAGCGTTTCTTGAAAAAGAGGCCGATAAAGATGGGCAAGGTTGCAGCAATCACATAGACAAAATACTGAGGATTGCCGTATGGCTCTAAATGAGGAAGCTGTTTAAAAAACTCCATCATCTCCTATTTACCTCATTAATCAATCCTTTGATATCAATTTTTCCATTTGGAGTCAGTGGCAAACTGTCTCGATAAAGGAATTTGGACGGCATCATATAAGACATCATAATATCTGTCAAGTCTTCCTTAATGGCCTTGGTAATATCGATATCACGCTCAAACTGCTCACGAACACCATCTTTTAAGATGACATAGGCTAGAAGATTTTGCACCTTGTGGTCTTTATTATAGCGCGGTACTGCAACGGCAGACTCGATAAAGCGAGACTTATTGAGGTTTTGAGAGACATCTTCTAACTCAATGCGGTAACCGTTGAACTTAATCTGGAAGTCCATGCGTCCGCCGTAGAGAAGCAAGCCCTCATCTGTCATGGTTCCCACATCACCTGTGTGATAAGCTGGCAGACCTTCAAACTCAAAGAAGGCTTCTGCTGTTTTTTCAGGATTATTCATATAACCTTTTGAGACGGCCGGTCCTGAAACAATGATTTCTCCCTGTTCACCATTTGGCAGTTTATTTCCTTCCTCGTCAATGATAAAGGTTGGAGAATCAGCCTTGGTATAGCCAATTGGTAGACGTTTGAGATTCGCTAGCATCTCATCTGTCACGGCAACTGCTGACAGGGCCACTGTCGCTTCTGTTGGGCCGTAAGCATTGATAATACGGGCATTTGGGAAACGTTCGCGCAGTTTTTGAGCCGTTTTAACCGTCAATTCTTCGCCATCAAAGTAGAAATGCGTGATTCCTGGCATTTTCTCGCTATTGAAGTCTTCAGACAACATAGCCATATCTGCAAAGGAAGGGGTTGATGTCCAGATAGCGATTGGCAATGAAAAGATGGTCGCAAAGAGTTGCTTAAAGTCCTGAGTAATAGCTGAAGGAAGGGCAAAAAGCGTACCTCCCAGTGCCAAGGTCGGCGCCCAGTACATGACGGACAGGTCAAAAGAATAAGGTGGCTGAGCCAGCATTTGCGGACGACTTGGCGTCGCAAATTCCTTATCCGTAATCATCCAGTTGGTAAAACTGAGGAGGTTATCATGGGAAATCTGTACTCCCTTAGGCTTACCAGTTGTACCAGAAGTAAAGATAATGTAGTAGTTATCATCACCCTTGACTGGATGCGTAATCTCATAACTAGTCCCTTGAGCAAAGGCTTCTTGAACCTGAGCTAGAGTCATCATTGGCATAGAAACCTGCTCCAATGGAAAGTCTGAGATAGCAATAATCAAGCTTGGCTCTGCTACTTCTAAAATAGCCGAAACTCGCTCCAAGGCTGAATGGCTGTCAATGGGAATGTAGGCATGTCCTGACTTAGTCAGAGCTACAAAAGTTGCCAACATTTCATATTCTTGGCCTCCAAAAACAACCACAGGAGACTTCTCTGGTAAATCCAGTTGGTCGATGGCTGCAGCTAAACTATCCGAATCAGCCTTCAAATCTCCATAAGTGTGTTCCTGCCCCAAAACATTGTAAACAGGATAGCTAGGCTGTGTCTGAGCAAAATGCTCAATGGTTTCAATCATATCTACGATTGCTTTATTTGACATAATAAGGATTCTCCTTCAAGTTAAAATTCATTATAGATAAAGCTTCCTTGACCCTGACCAAGATAGCTAAAGAAGTAAAGCAGCCCTAGAAAGATAAGAAAATACAAGGCTGTCCGACCAAGAAATATGTACAATTCTTTTCTCTGTTTCATCAAGAAAAACCATTCATTTCTGTAATTTTCCGCTAAAATAAAATCAATTTCTTACTAATTTATTTTTCTGCTATTATACCACTTTATAGACTAGTTTTTCAATTGTTTACCCGTCTATTTTCACTACGTTCCAGTAACATTAATTTGTTCCATATGATTCTTTCTAATGATAGCTTGAATGCTTTTCAGTATAAATTATATGGGGCTACAATAAAGTAGGCTCCATACTACCTATAGAGGATTTTTCCACTATAAATATTATAGAGCCTTATCTTATGTCTCACTTTATCGGTGCAGTTCCCTTTATCTAGAGATTTTTATAGTATGTAATCCTAGAATTCACTATAGATAAATTCTTGAATGTTCGAAAAATCGGTCACAAAACAATAAATCACGATGCTTAAGATAACCGTATAGAAAAATAGCGTCCACAAGATTAAACGGTGTGTGTTAGTTATCTTGGTTTGCAAATTTGTAAAGTTCTTTTTCAACTTCCATCCATCCTTTCACTCCAACGTGCATCACATCAAATAAAAAGTAATCATCGTACTCTCTGTTTCCATAGTTTAGTACTGTTGCACCATGGCTTTTTGCGACATCTTCTATTTTTTTATAAGTTTTCTCCCGCATCTCTCTTGAGACACCTGTGTAGTCATTCCATTTCCCGTTTACTGGGAAAATAATGACCTCAACTTCAATGCCCAATTCTTTGGCAACTGTCAAGAAAAGTTCCATATCTGAATACTCTGGTGACTCGAGGTAGCTCAAATCTTTATTAGAATTCTTCAGCGATGTATAACGATCTTTTAAATAGGTATTGTAGTAGTTATTATCAACAGCATAATCATTATTGTCTGTTTTCTTTTTGACCTCTTCTACAAACTGATTCGTCATTTTCTCCCAATCATAGTCTGGGGTTTTATCCCCTAGTGAAGGATAATCTGATTTGGCATGTTTTTGATAAAAAGTCTGTTTGAGTTTAAAGGAATAAATCGCGTTATCAAACTCTAATAGTTTTTTATCAACAATCGTTCCTTTCTCATCTATGAAATAACTTTTGTATTTTTTGTAGATGTCATTTTGTTGCTTGTTCCCCTTGGTAATCTCGATAATGCGATTGATTAGTTTTTCTTTCGTTTCCTTACTAATCTTATCATTATCTAGCATATGGAAAATATGTTCCTGAGAAGCCTTGTTCAAAAAGGCATCTTGATGAGTCCCATCTTTTTCAAACCACTGAACCGACTCTATTATAGCCACTTTTCGCTTAGTCATAGATCCTTCAATTGAGCCCAAGGTCGTAGCCTGAATGATGTTTTGTGAATAGCTGGTTCCAATCTGCATGATATTAAAATCGTTGTAGTTAAAAATTTTATTGGGATGATAGTCTTCATTTATCGTCGCAACCAACTCAGATGATCCCAATAAAACAAATGTATTGGGAGTAATATTGCTTGTCAGAATATCTCTACTTTTATACTTTTCATACGAAGTGCTATAGCGAATACTGTTATCCTTTACTTTATAATAATCATCAATCTTCTTGACGTATGTCACATTTAAAAGCGCAAGCGTCGCAATTACGAGCACAAGCGATAGCAAAAATGCTTTTAGTTTAATCATCTAGTTTTATCCTATCCCTTCGATCCGTCCAATCTCTTTTCAATTTCTTATCTCTTTAAAATCGTCAGTAAGATTTTATAGGGTTCACCTGAAAAGATAAAGAAACCAATCATAACCAAATTCATGGTCACAAACCAACTCAGTAGCTTATACCAATCTTTATTTTTATTTTTCTTATAAAAATTGCTTTTCTTTTGATACACTTCAAATCCAGCCATCAAGACACCGTGATAAAAACCATAAACAATGTAGCTAACACTAAGGCCATGCCAAAAACCCATGACCAACATATTGACCATATAGGCATAGGTTGCATTGTGTAGTCTATTTTTAAACCATTTTTTCCTGATAACCTGCATCAATACTCTTGAAAATACAAAATCTCTCAACCAGGTCGACAAGGTGATATGCCATCTGGTCCAGAAATCCTTGATATCGACACTCAAGAAAGGTTTGTTAAAGTTCATCGGTGTCTGAATACCTAGAATGTTGCTACTTCCAACGGCCATTAGACTATAGCCTGCAAAGTCGAAGAACAGATACAAGGTATAGAGGTACATATACTTGATTGAGTAAACGACTGTGCCAGTATTATTTAGAGCGAGTAACATCTGATAAACATAGGTTGATAAAACAACCTTGTAGAGAAGGCCTAGAACGATACGATACACACCGTCCCCTGCTAACTCTAGATACTCTTTTCGAGGCATGACCTCGTTTATCTCTTTTAAAAATCTCCTACTCCGATCAATCGGACCAGCACTAACTGTAGGGAAAAAAAGTAAAAATTGCAGGTAGTCTTTTATGCTAATCTTTTCTTTAATCAAGCCATCCGATATCTCCAGCATGATCTGAATGGTCTTAAAGGACATGTAAGAAATTCCAATAAAGGCCAACAAATGCAGAGAAGTCAGGGCAAAGATTTTATTGATCACCAAAGGAAAAATAGAAAGGAAAACCAGAGGTTTCAGCCGCTTTGTTTCTATCCTCTGTGCTATGAAAACCAGAAAATATTGATAAATTACAAAGGAGATTAAATAGACAATCATTGCTCTACTCTTGCCATAAATAGCTCCTGCAAATAAGAGGGAGAGCACCAAAATATAGTAGTCCTTACGTTTTTCAAAAAAGTTTACCACAAAACCAATCAGTAAAACTACAAACAAAAGAAGGAAAAACTCATTCCCCTCGAAATAATTCATACCAGCCAAACTCCTTTTTTCTTTTTCTCATCTCATGATTTATCTTTTTAAGATTAGTTCCTATCATATTACCAAAGATAGTTAACTTTATTCATTATATCATAATTTAAAAACTAAAAATACTTCTGTTATTTTATTTCTTAAAATAAAAAATCCAACTGACTCTTAGTACTGAACCCCAATAATGAGACAAAATTATTCACACAATAAATAAAATTCAAGAACAAAAAATTGATGAAGGGACCAGTGAAGAATTCTGCCTTTTTAGCTGAAATAGTAATCAGCACCAGTATATAAACTTAAAAAATCAAAACGACCAAAATGAAGTGAGAAAGTGCTCCTTATTTTAGTCGTTTTTGTAAGTTATGTTTATTGAGGTATGAATAATTGAGTTTTAATATCTTAGAAAAGCGAGAATACAAGCACGGCCAAGGCTGCACCGATAACAGGTCCCACAACAGGAATCCAGGCATAAGACCAGTCTCCGTCTCCCTTGTTTGAAATTGGAAGGATACTGTGCATGATACGAGGTCCAAGGTCACGTGCAGGGTTCAAGGCATAACCTGTTGTCCCACCTAGTGATAGACCGATACCGACAATCAAAGTTCCCACTGCAAAAGTTCCGATTCCTGCTTGAAGGTCATAAAGTCCCAAAGCAAAGATTGTCAATACCAATACAAAGGTGCCAAGGATTTCGCTAATCAAGTTTGATACAGTATCTTTTATAGCTGGGCCTGTGCTGAAAGTAGCCAAAATATTTCCTGCATTTTCTTCTGCCTCATAATGTGGCTTGAATTGCAACCAAACCAAAATCTGACCCAGCATAGCCCCTGCGAACTGGGCTAAGATATAAGGCAAAACAGAAGCCCAAGGCAAACCACCTTTCAAGGCCACACCAATCGTCACAGCTGGGTTTAAATGAGCTGGACTGAGCTTGCCAGATACAAATACTGCAACCGCAACTGCAATCCCCCAACCCATAGTAATCACAATCCAACCTGAGCTGTTGCTCTTGGTTTTTGGAAGAACCACACCTGCAACAACACCATTTCCTAGAAGAATCAGGATTAAAGTCCCTAAAAATTCTCCAAATAATTCATTCATCATCTTTCTGTCTCCATTAAAAAGAAGGAGAGGGTAGACTAGGAGTCCTGCCCTCCACCTCTTTTATTTTTTCTTAATTTTTTAATTCTGCTAAATCGTTGTTAGCAAGAGCTGCTTCGACATCCGCACGGTAAGCGGCTTTTTCTTCTTCAGTCCAGTCATAGAATCGTCCCATTTCATCCAAAACTGGCTCAACGATGCTATCCAAACTATCACGCATAAAGAGCATGTGGTTGGTACGACGAAGGAGGAAGTCAACTGGGCTCAGAGCCAACTCATTGCGCATTGCATAGTGAAGGGACAAGGTATCTGCCAAGCTGAGTCCTGGTGCTTGTTCTAAACTATGAGCAAGAGCAAAGACTTTCGGTGCATTTGAACCATAAAGATTTGCTAGGTAATGAGCTTCCTTGCTATCCAAACCACGTGACACTCCAAGTTGCGCAAAGGCTTCGATTTCTGAGTCCACATTTGCTGGGTTCAATTCCCCACCTGAAACAGGGTAAGTCTTAGAATTGATGAGTTTAAAGCTACGGTCAAATTCTGCTTTGAGGATGTCAACCACGCGCTCCATAGCTCCTTCAGCCATCTTACGGTAGTCTGTGATTTTACCACCAGCAAGGGTCAAGAGACCATTGTCATCTCGGTCCAAGCTAGAACCACGAGAAACTGCAGATGGGTCCAAATGTTTCTCAGAGGTACTGCTTTCAAGCTTGCTAACAGCAGCCTCTACATCTTCACGAGTTTTTTCTTTAGAGAGATAAGATTCAACAGTCGTAATCAAGTTGTTAAAGCTTTCATCACTGATGGTTCCGTTATTTCCTCCATTGTAGTCAGAAGCGCTATTGCCTGCGATCAATGGACGAAGACCTGCCCAGCTGCTTTCGATATCATCAATAGTAATGTTGGCTTCTGGGAAGCGGTTATTGACAATGCCAAGTAGGTAATCTACATCTTCCTGCGTCACTTTTGGATGTTCCAAATCACCTGTGTAGTCTGTATCCGTTGTACCGAAGTAAGTCTTGTTTTCACGTGGGAGAACAAAGACCATACGGCCATCACCCAAACCTGTATCAAAGTAAACTGGCTGTGAAACCTTGATCTTGCTTGAATCCACTACCAAGTGAACTCCCTTAGTTGGACGCATTTGTGAGAATTGTGTTCCCTTATTAGACAAATTGCGCACCTTGTCGCTCCAAGGACCTGTTGTGTTAATAACCAGACGGGCCTTGATTTCAAAGACTTGGTCTGTCAAGAGATCACGAGCTACAACACCTGTAATCTTGCCACTTTCGTCAAATAGGAAGCCTTCTGCCTTCACGTGGTTAGCAATGAGGGCACCGTCCTGGTTGGCACGTTTGATGTTTTCAATCACAAGACGCGCATCGTTGTTACGGAAGTCAAGGTAAACCCCACCTCCTACCAAGCCTTCTTTCTTCAAGTTTGGCTGGCGTTCCAAGACTTCTTCCTTGCTCAAAACCTTGTTAGCAGCTGGTGTGTTGTTGACACCTGCCAAGAGGTCGTAAAGATCCATAGCTACTTTAAGACGGAAGAGGCTAAAAGTAGCTCCATCTTCATCGTAAACTGGCAAGAGCATTGGGTCTGGTTTCGGAATGTGTGGAGCGATTTGTTGAACCACTGCACGTTCAGAAACTGTATCTGATACCACTTCTACATCAAATTGCTTAAGGTAACGTAGTCCTCCGTGAACCAGTTTTGTTGAACGGCTGGATGTTCCTTCTGCGAAGTCCTGCATTTCAATCAAACCAGTATCTAGACCACTAGCTGCCGCCTGCAAGGCTACACCAGCCCCTGTGATTCCTCCACCGATAATCAAGAGGTCCAGGGTACGTTCCTGCATTTTTTTAATTGATAATTCACGTGTTTTCTTTGAAAATTCCATATTTACACACTTTCTAACTGAGTCGCTTTATTCTTCCAGTATTAGTCGTCTACTTCCGCAAAGACTTGCGTTGCTTTTACAGCCTTCTTCCAGCCCTTGTAGAGTTGTTCCTTGCGAGATTCGTTCATCGATGGTTCAAAGAGTTCTCCTGTCTCGTTCAAGAGTTTCAACTCATCCAAGTCCTTCCAATAGCCCACTGACAAACCTGCTAGGAAGGCTGCACCTAGAGCTGTTGTTTCCAAGTTTTTGGCGCGTGCGATATCGATTCCCAAAATGTCAGCTTGGAACTGCATGAGGAAGTTGTTCATAGCTGCACCACCATCCACCTTCAAGACTTGGATAGCTGTCTGAGCATCCACTTGCATGGTGTCGATGATGTCACGCACTTGATAAGCGATAGATTGAAGAGTTGCCTTGATAAAGTCTTCTTTAGTTGTTCCACGAGTTAAGCCAAAGACAGAACCGCGAGCGTTTTGGTTCCAGTATGGAGCTCCTAGACCTGTAAAGGCTGGAACAACATAAACTTCATCGTTGTTGTGAGAATCACGGGCATATTTTTCAGATTCTGGTGAATTTTCGACCATGCGAAGTCCATCACGAAGCCACTGAATGGCACTTCCTGCGATGAAGATTGAACCTTCCAAGGCATAGTAAACCTTGCCGTTGATTCCGTAACCAATGGTTGTTAATAGGTTGTTCTCAGACAACTGCATCTCTTCACCAGTATTCATGATGATGAAAGAACCTGTTCCATAAGTATTCTTGACCATACCTGGTTCAAAGGCCAACTGTCCAAAGAGGGCTGCTTGTTGGTCCCCAGCCATACCTGAGATTGGGACTTCTCCACCATAGAAATGGAATGGGGCTGTCTTACCGTAGATTTCAGAGTTAGAACGAACTTCTGGGAGCATAGCCTTAGGAATGTTGAGGATTTCCAAAATCTCATCATCCCATTTGAGTTCTTTAATGTTATAAAGCATGGTACGAGCTGCATTTGAGTAGTCGGTCACGTGAGCCGCACCGTCTGTCAATTTCCAAACCAACCAAGTATCAATGGTACCAAAGAGCAATTCCCCTTTTTCTGCTCGCTCTTGAGCGCCTTCTACATGATCCAAAATCCAACGAACCTTAGTCGCTGAGAAGTAAGCATCGATGATCAAACCAGTCTTTTCATGGAATTTTTCCACATAACCTTGACTTTTTAGTTGCTCAGCCAAAGGGGCTGTTTGGCGAGACTGCCAAACGATAGCGTTGTAGATAGGAAGTCCTGTTTTCTTATCCCAGACGACAGTTGTTTCACGTTGGTTGGTAATTCCGATTGCTTCGATTTGACTTGGCTTGACACCACTTTCGATGAAAGCACCCGCAATAACTGACTGGACTGAGTTCCAAATTTCATTGGCATTGTGCTCTACCCAACCTGCCTGAGGGAAAATCTGGGTAAACTCTTTTTGACTCGAGCTGACCTTTTCTCCTTTTTTGTTGAAAATAATGGCACGAGAGCTTGTAGTTCCCTGGTCAATGGCCATGATGTATTTTTCTTGTGACATGTGCTGTCCTCCTGAGAATGATCTTGAGGATGTTTCCTCTTTACACTAACTAGTATACAAAATAAAGCGCTTTCTTGTTCATCAACTTTTTTTAATTTTTAAAAAAATGTGAGGAGATTGTGTGAATTTCACAAAAAAGACCTGGAACGACCAAGCCTTTTAAGTGAATAATAACTGACGAATCGCTGCCAAATCTTCCATATCCAAGTCATTTTTTAAATAATAGACTGGTGTCTGTTCCTTCTTATGAATCGGGTTATTGGTAACCAGCAAATCATAATGCCGAGTTCGGTCATAGGCTTCAATGGTAATAAAACGGTTGTATTCCAAATACCGTTTCAAAATGGCTGCCATCCTTGAAAAAACAAGAAAACCAGATGTCAAATCCAGACCAATCCGCATATGTTGGCCACCATTTTCAACCATATATTCGATTAACTGGAGCCATTCCCAGAGAATCTTCTTATCCAAATCCGTCCCCTGCTGAAAAGCAGGTAGAGCATGAAAAATCTCCTCTGCCGTTCCCCTAAAATCATGTTCCATCAACAAATAAGGATGGCGATTCTCTAACTGGTACTTGTAGCGATCCTGTAAAATATAGCCCTTATAGAGATAGACTTGAGCACAAAGTTGACTGAGTTCATAGGTGACATGATCCTCTGTATAACCGCCCAGTAACTCTTCCTTCTTCATTTCTTGAATCAATTGCGTCAGCAAATCTGCCAACTGCCCTCCAAAACCAAGGATATACTCCATAGTATGAAGAGGAAGAATGCGATGAGATAGGAGGAAAGAGAAGAAAATCATCATCTCCCCATCCTCAGTTCCTAGAGGAAGGTGTTGCCCGGCAAAAAAGGAAGGAGCCTTTCGATGCAAACGAAGGTAGAAAATATTGTCAAAATACCCTCGCATTTTGTCTTCTATCACTTGGAACTGACAGGCATTAACCCGAAGACGCTGTTGACTGATATGAGCCCAGAGAACCAAGTCCAATTTCTGACCCGAAGACAAACTTGCACCGCAGATTTCTTCTAGTGTAGCAATCTCCTGTTTTCTCTCTGGTTTCTGCATGTGACCTTCCCACTCCTGACTGGACCAGACCTTGCGGAAAAGACAGAAATAGAAATAGCGAATCTGATGCTCTGGACCTCGCCAACGTCCATTTTGGATGGATAAATCAAATTCTGACAAAATATGATTTAAACTAGCTAAGTGGCGACCAAGTGTTGCCTCACTAATCATCAATTCTTGAGCCAGATGATGGGCTAAAAACTGTTGGTGGTAGAGAAGATAGACCAAAATCTGGTATTTAACAGCATTCTCCAAAAACAGGCTTCGGATATCTCTTCCCTTGGTAGTTGCACCGATTGACAGGCGCAGATTTTCATCTTCTAAGTGAATAGTCAGCTCTAAGCCACTATCCAAAGCCTTGTCATTGAGCAGGGTGACATATTTGGTTAGGGTTGCTTTTGAAAATCCTGTTTCCTCCATTACAACCTTGACGGTCGTCTGAGACTCTTGTAATAGAAAGGAAAGGATTGAAAATTGGCCAGATTCGGCCTTTTCCATCAAATCTCCTAAATACATTTGTTACCCCTTTCATTTTCTACCTTAAGCATAGCATAAATCTTACAAATGCTGAAATAATCTGTTTCTCTTTTTATTTTCATGCTGATTTCCTAGTCCATTATCCTGAAAATCAGCAAACACACGGCTCCCCCTTTGGGCATTTTTATGCTAAAATAGTAGCTATGGATAAAATTATTAAAACTATATCAGAAAGCGGAGCCTTTCGTGCTTTTGTCCTTGATAGCACGGAAACCGTCCGCACTGCTCAAGAAAAACACCAAACCCAAGCTAGCTCAACTGTAGCACTTGGTCGAACTCTTATCGCTAGCCAGATTCTCGCAGCCAATGAAAAAGGAAATACTAAACTTACAGTTAAGGTGCTGGGATCTAGCTCTCTAGGTGCTATCATCACCGTCGCTGATACCAAGGGGAATGTCAAAGGCTATGTTCAAAATCCTGGTGTTGACATCAAAAAGACTGCAACTGGTGAAGTCCTAGTCGGACCTTTTGTCGGCAATGGCCAATTCCTCGTTATCACAGACTACGGTACTGGAAATCCTTACAACTCTATGACACCCCTCATTTCTGGGGAAATTGGTGAAGACCTTGCCTTTTACCTGACTGAAAGCCAACAAACGCCTTCAGCAGTCGGCCTCAATGTCCTTTTGGACGAAGAAGACAAGGTCAAGGTTGCAGGTGGTTTCCTAGTCCAAGTCTTGCCAGGAGCCAAGGAAGAAGAGATTGCCCGTTTTGAGAAACGCATCCAAGAAATGCCAGCTATCTCGACCCTTCTCGAAAGTGAAGACCATATCGAAGCCCTCCTCAAAGCTATCTACGGTGACGAGGCCTACAAGCGTCTTTCTGAAGAAGAAATCCGTTTCCAATGTGACTGTAGCCATGAACGCTTTATGAACGCTCTTGCCAGCCTTCCAAGCTCAGACTTACAGGAAATGAAAGAGGAAGACCACGGGGCAGAAATCACTTGTCAATTCTGCCAAACAACTTACAACTTTGATGAAAACGACCTGGAGGAACTCATTCGTGACAAATCTTAATACACCCTTTATGATTGGCAATGTTGAGATTCCCAATCGTACCGTTTTAGCACCCATGGCTGGCGTGACCAACTCAGCCTTTCGTACCATCGCAAAAGAGCTCGGAGCTGGACTCGTTGTAATGGAAATGGTCTCTGACAAGGGAATCCAATACAACAACGAAAAAACCCTGCACATGCTTCATATCGATGAAGGCGAAAACCCTGTTTCTATCCAACTTTTTGGTAGTGATGAAGACAGCCTAGCACGCGCAGCAGAATTCATCCAAGAAAACACCAAAACCGATATCGTGGATATCAACATGGGCTGCCCAGTTAACAAAATCGTGAAGAACGAAGCTGGCGCTATGTGGCTCAAGGATCCAGATAAGATTTACTCTATCATCAATAAGGTCCAATCTGTCCTTGATATCCCACTTACTGTCAAAATGCGTACCGGCTGGGCCGATCCATCTCTGGCAGTAGAAAATGCCCTCGCTGCTGAAGCTGCAGGTGTTTCTGCCCTCGCCATGCATGGTCGTACCCGTGAACAAATGTATACAGGTCACGCAGACCTTGAGACCCTTCACAAGGTCGCTCAAGCTTTGACCAAGATTCCATTTATCGCCAATGGTGACATCCGTACGGTTCAAGAAGCTAAACAGCGTATCGAAGAAGTTGGTGCTGACGCAGTTATGATTGGTCGCGCTGCCATGGGAAATCCTTACCTCTTCAACCAAATCAACCATTATTTTGAAACAGGAGAAATCCTACCTGATTTGACCTTTGAAGACAAGATGAAAATCGCCTACGAACACTTGAAACGTTTGATTAACCTCAAAGGGGAAAACGTAGCAGTTCGTGAATTCCGTGGCCTCGCTCCTCACTACCTCCGTGGAACATCTGGCGCTGCCAAACTCCGTGGAGCCATTTCACAAGCTAGCACCCTAGCAGAGATTGAAGCACTCTTGCAGTTGGATAAGGCTTAATAGTTTAAAACCCGTAACTCTCTTAAAGGTTACGGGTTTTTGATTGTAAAAATTTAAATACTGAGGATTATTATTGATTCAAAGCAACACTGGAAACCTTACCATCCGCTCCTGTTGTAATTTGGATGATTTTTCCCCCACCAATTTTGGCATTATACTTACCATCATCAAGAGTATAAGAATAACCTTTGATAGAATAATTTTCTTTCTTTCCATCAGAAGATTCTACTGTAAATTGACCACCTGATGAAACTGTGATGGTTTCGCCATTTGCTCCCTTCCAATTGCCCGCTGCAGCTGAGAAATCACCATCTACCATGGTTAAAACACCCTTGTAGCGTTTATTTTGCTCTGCTTGTTTGTCTTGAAGTTTGCGGTCAGTTGTAGGATCATAGCTTGATTGGTTAGACTGGGCTTGAGGAGCCTGTTGAGTTGAAGGAGCCTGAGCAGGAGTTTGTTGACTAGCCGCCTGTTGATTAGACACTTCTTGACCTTGTCTTTGCTCTGGTGCAGGTGCCGCTTGTGATGGTGTTGCAGTTGCTGAAGATTGATCAGTAGATGCCTTGGCCTTTTCAGATGAAGCTGAACTTGAGGACTTCTGAGTCTTGCTTTCTTTGCTAGAAGAAGCTACTTTAGAACTTGATGATTGGCTTGTCTTAGCAGAACTGCTTGCTTGAGTTGTTTCCTTTTTATTTCCACAAGCTCCCAGTAGCAAAGTAGAAGCCAATACAGTTGCTGCCATCAATTTGATATAGGTTTTCTTTTTCATTTTTCTACTCCTTTGTAATGTTTTAGAAATATAAAGAAATCTTTTTGTAATATAATTGTAACATTCAAATTTGAATATGTCAACAATTTATCTAAACTATTTTAAAAATCTCACATAATTTAGATACATTTACTCCTCCTACTCCTTTATTCGTAATCTAATAGAAAAAACAGAAAAAAATTTCTATTTTGAGTAATATTTTTAAATCACTCCTGTGTAATTGCTTGCAACTTTAAGCGCAAAGGAATATAATAACATTGAAATAGAATATAGGAGGTGCACTCTTATGCTAAATAAGTATTACAAGTATCTTCCTTGGTTGATTGTGGCAGCTATTGGCTCTTATCAATCAGCCACTTACTATGCGCGAACTGCATTTGATGTGTTTTATCTGACTACAATCTTTTTGATTGTTTATATCGCTTTGTTATTTTTCCATGAGAACTATCTCAAGTATAGATACAAAGACTTCTTTACTCACCTGTTGAGTAATTCTAAGAAAGATAGCCATCCCTAAAACAGTCGCAACAGCAAATCAAACTAATAAAGGCAAATAAAGAGGTCGGGAACTTTTCCCGACCTCTTTATTTCAATCGATAGGTTTTTCTTGGTTTCTTTTTTGGCACTCGTTTGAGTCCAACCTCTTCTACGTATTCACCGTATTTTACGAGAAAGTTATTGCTGACGATTGGGCGACCTGGGTTAATAAGATTGACCAGTTCAGTCCCTTCGTAGACAGTGAACTCTTCCTCCAGCAGATAGAGGAAGGTCGGATTCCAGTCGAGGCGACCTTGGATTCGTTTGATGGATTCTTGGATAATGGCATAATGGTCAAAAGCGAAGGCTTGCTCCTCCAACTCTACTCCCTTTAAGAAGCACTTGCCTGTCTGAAAATCGACATCTACGAAAACGACATCCTTGGCATCGTCTCCTGCTTGAACAAGTTCTAATGCACGACTAGGCAGATAAACCAAGTGGGCAATGGTCACTGTCCAGCCCCGTGGGTCACGGCCGGGGGTCGATACGGTCATCAATTGCTCAATTTTTTCCAAAGGAAGATCGAGATTAACTTCTTCTCTCACCTCACGCTGACAGGCATGCGCAGCATCTTCGCCCTTGTCCATAAATCCTCCAACCAAAGCCAAACAATTTTGATAAGGGTGAGCCTTGCGACGAATTAATAAGAGCTTGATCTTTCCTTCGACAAAGCAGTAGGCTACCATATCCACCGTCACACTTGGTTTTTCGTATTGAGGAAGTTCCTGCTTGTAGTACCAATCCAAAAACTCCTCCTGACTGGCATGAATTTCAAAATATTCTTTTTCCGTCATCCCTGCTGGAATCATCGTGTCCGTCATTTTATGCCTCCTTACGAACTGCCTTGGTCCATTGGTACCAACCTACTAGACTATTGAGTGTGTAAACCCAGTACATCCCTTGGATGTGGATATTTTCACCCCACCAGAGGTAGATACTAAAGAGATTGGTTGCAATCCAGAAAATCCATTGCTCACGGTAGAGACGTGTCATCAAGAGCTGACCAACACCATTGGTTGCATCGGTAACACTATCACGGAAAGGGCGAGCACTATGGATACTTTGATATGCCAAGCCCATACCAATCCAAATGATAGCAGTCAAAGCCAAGTACTTGAGCCAGTCAAGCACAGATAATTTCTTAGCTTCAAAGTGAGATTCTTCTGCTTTTCCTTGGTCATTAATACGGTTGGACAGCCAAGCATAGAGGCCAATCGGCTGCATGACAAAGAAGTAAACAGTCGTCAAAACTTCACCATAAAAAGTCGCATTCATGGCCAAAATCAAATAGATAGCTGAGTTAATGGCCCCAAAGAGATAATTGCTTGCACGCCCTTCTGCTACCAAGATAACACAGACAATCCCAGTCCAAGATGCAAACAAGCTCATCCAGTCATGACTTTCTGTATTTTGCGTGAATTCCAAGATCAAGGGAACACTTGACAGGACGATGAGATACAACCACTGGAAAAGACTACGGCCGACAAAGAGATCTTTCCATAGCAGGCGCATGATCCCTGCAAAACCGATCTTGCGGGCTTCTGAATGGACATTTTTAAAGTTTTCGATAAATTGTGTGATTTTTTCAGTTAGTTTTTTCATATTTTTCTCCTAATCTGCTTGGTAAATGGCATCAATAGCCACTTTGGCTGCTTCATAATTGCCTAGGTAATCCTCAGCTAGATAAACTAGTGGAATGGTGGTTAAATATCGCTCTCTCATCTGGTCTAAATGCTGGGAAAAACTATGACGAATATGGTCTTCTGCCATGGTCATATCTCTAAATCCGTCATTGACATAAGAACCGACAGGTTGCACAAAGAGAATCAAGTCCCATTTTTCCTTAGCCAAGATTGAGGCAAAGAGATTATCAAAAGTCTCTCCTGATAAATCCCCTTGGTCCTCAGTCTCCATGTAATAATCATAGTAGCCCTTGGTTACTAAGGAGTTGGTGTCTGCTATCACCAGTCCCCTATTGGCATTGCTATCGATTAACTTAGAGGTCTGGTCATACTGCCCCAACAGGAGATAATAGTAATCCTTTGGAGTCAATTCATCGTCGCGGACATTGTTTTTGATCTGGTACTCACGTGCGTATTCCAAGCTGACTGGTGCATCATAATACCTTGCCAAATCCTTGGCTAAAGTGGTCTTCCCATTGCTAGCACTTCCCATAATCAACACTTTCTTTGTAAACTGACGTCGGAAGGGTTGAGCAATATATTTCCAATATTTGCTTGGATTTTCTCGAATCATAGTTGCTGAGATACCAAACTTTCTTTCTTGCAAGACAGTCTCAAAGCCACGATTTGATAATTCTTGCTGGTAGTCTGCTTCTCCCACAAAGAAAATTAGTTCTTGCTGGGTTTCATCATAGGAAATCTCCGCTAACATTTGATTCAACCACTCCTGCCAACCCATAGGGTAACGGGGAAGATTGGTCTCATCTAACTTGCAAACGGAGGTCAACTCGTCATCACGAAAAGCCTCTCGGATATAGCGGAATCTTTTTTGAAGCGTTAAGCCTACCTGTTCCCCTCTGTCTCCCTCATAGCCTGAAACAACAACCCAGACCTGGTCACACTGCCGCTTCGCACGCTGGATCAGATCGATATGACCTTGATGAAGCGGAGCAAAGGTCCCAAATACCACTGCTGTTTTCTTTTTCATAAACGCATTACCTTTTTATGATTTTTGATATTTTCATTATCTATGTTTTTATTATAAACTATATTTTTGTTTTGTCAATAGTTTTTTATTGTTTTTTATAAAAAAGTAGCGAAAAAGAGAACCAAGATTGCTCTTGATTCTCCATTTTTATGCAATATCAAATTTTAACTGGCCTGCTTTAACACCAATCTTAAGTGTGCTGCCTGCCTCTAATTCTCCCTTGAGAAGAAGTTCTGCCAACTTGTCTTCCACTTCTGTTTGTAGGATTCTACGAAGTGGACGAGCTCCCATCTCTGGATCATATCCTTGATTTGCCAACAATTTCAGTGCGGAAGCTTGTAATTTCAAGTCAATGCCTTTTTCAGCCAAACTTGCCACTAAAGGTTTGACCATAATCTTCACCACTTCCTGCATATGGTCGCTAGACAGGCTATGGAAGACCACCTTTTCATCAATACGGTTGATAAACTCAGGTCTATAAGCCTTTTTCAGCTCTTCGAACATGCGTTTTTCCATATTCTCCTGGTCAAAACGAATGTCCTTTGCCCCAAATCCAACTGTCTTGTCATCACGAAGGGCTGTCGCACCAAGGTTTGATGTCATGATGATAATGGTATTTGAAAAGTCGACCTTGCGTCCCTTACTATCTGTCAAGACACCGTCATCCAAGACCTGCAAGAGAACATTAAAGATGTCTGGGTGGGCCTTCTCTACCTCGTCAAAGAGGAGAACAGAGTATGGTTTGTTGCGAACCTTCTCGGTCAACTCCCCACCTTCTTCATAACCCACATAACCCGGAGGAGCTCCGTTGAGACGGCTGGCTGCGAATTTCTCCATATACTCACTCATATCAAAGCGGATAAGGGCTGATTCGTCATCAAAAAGAACTTCCGCCAAAGCCTTGGCTAATTCGGTCTTACCGACACCTGTAGGCCCTAAGAACATAAAGGAACCAATCGGACGCTTATGACTGCGAATCCCTGACTGGTTGCGGCGAATGGCACGGCTAATGCTTGAAACTGCTTGATCTTGACCGATGACACGTTTGTGCAATTCAGCTTCCAGATTCAGATATTTTTTAGCATCAGTCTGGGTCAGTTTTTGGACTGGAATACCTGACAAGCGACTCAAGGTAGTCAAAATATCAGACTCTGTCACCAAGTCTTTATAGACAGGCACTTCCTCTTCTTTTGCGATTAGCTGGGCTGCCTGTTTCCACTTGCCATCCATCAGGGCCTTGTCAGCTGGACTTAAGCCAGAATCATCTGCTGTTACATGCTTAGCCTTATTTTGCACTGTTGCTGCTGCTTCATCTAAGAGGTCAATAGCAGAATCTGGCAAGTGACGGCTAGTCAAGTAACGATGGGCCATCTTGACAGCTGTTTCAACCGCTTCATCTGTGATTTGCACCCGGTGATGTTTCTCATAAGTCGCCTTCAAGCCTTGCAAAATGGTCATGCTGTCTGCCACGCTTGGCTCTTCGATCGTCACTTTGGCGAATCGACGAGAAAGGGCCGCATCTTTTTCGATGTGTTTTTGATATTCTTCCTGAGTAGTCGCACCAACCGTTCTCAAGGTGCCACGCGCCAAGGCTGGCTTCAAGATATTGGCCGCATCTAGAGTTGAGTCAATCCCGCTCCCAGAACCCATGATAGTGTGGAGTTCATCGATAAAGAGGATGACTTGACCATCTTCTTCAATATCCTTGATGATATTGTTCATGCGTTCTTCAAAGTCACCACGGAAGCGTGTCCCTGCAACGACATTCATCAAGTCAAGCTCTAACACGCGCATCTTAGCCATTTCCGCAGGTACATCACCACTAGCAATACGCTGGGCAAGACCAAGCGCCAGAGCTGTTTTTCCGACACCGGCATCCCCAACCAAGACAGGATTATTCTTTGTCTTCCGACTCAAGATTTGAATCATACGCGAGATTTCCTTGTCCCGACCGATGACTGGTTCTAACTTGCCAGAACGCGCTTGCCCTGTCAAATCATGCGTATAGTCCTCGAGACCTCCGCTCGGAGTCTGGGGCATCCCCATCATATTGGCCATAGAATTTTGCTTGTCAGCTACTGTACGATGGCGTTGGCGTATAGCCTTGAGATCTTCTCGAGTCCAGCCTGCACGTTCTTCTAGATTTCGACGTAGGGCAGCAATCTTAACCTGATCTTTCTTGTCTTCATAAGAAAAACCAGCCCTCTCCAAGATACGAGTCGCCAAGGCATTTCCATCATGCAAAATCGCATAAAGGACGTGCTCCGTCCCCAGCACCTTAGCATGGACCACTGACGCTACATACTCTGCTTCGTCAAAAAGGACCTGCAAACGATGGGAGAACGGCAATTCCGTAAAGGTTTCATCCTGGCTGTAGTCCGTTTCAGTCAGTTCCAAAGCGACTTCTTCTAAACGGTCCATCTCATATGGATAATCATTTAAAGTCGCCCCTGCCACGCTATAACTGTGATTGGACATGGCAATCAACAAGTGCCAAGACTCTAGATAACGAGCTCCAAAATGGCCAGCAACCATGTAGGCACTTTCGATACATTCATTCAATGCTTTTGAATAGTTCATCTTACTTCCCTTTTCTATCTACCTCTTGTATGACCTGTCGTAGCATGTTTGCTCGAAGGACTGGAGCTTCTTCTCCTAGAACGCGATCCAAAGCTACTGATACTAGCAAATTCATCTCCTGCTTGGTCATCAATTCCTGCTCAACCAAAAGCTGTAGAATATCCTCATAAATTTCTTGACTTACCCGCTCACCAATCGAGTAAAGCAGCTCCCTAAGCATTTCATGATGACTAGAAAACTCAATCCGTCCTATACGAATATAGCCTCCGCCACCACGCTTACTTTCAACCAAGTAGCCTCTACTTTCCGTAAAGCGTGTCTTGATCACATAGTTAATCTGACTAGGAACAACCTGAAAAGTATCTGCCAACTGACTCCGTTGCAACTCCACAATTCCAGATTGATCTAAAATCGCCTTGATGTAGGCCTCAATATGATCCGATGTATTTTTAAATCTCATTACAAACCCACCTCTCTCTTTAAACCTTGACTATCTTTGACTATACTATCATTTAACACTCTATAAGTCAAATTTTTAAGGCTCAACCATTGGAAATACTGACTTTTTTAAAAAACACTTTGGCATTAATTCGCCTTAGTTTTTCTTGAAAGTTCCTAAAAAAGTCCACAAAAAAGAGCCCTAAAAAGGGCGTAATATTGACGAGTTCAGCAGGCAAGAACTAGCACCTTTGAAGGTGCTTTTTTATTCATCTAATCAATTATCAATAATAATGTTACAATAACTATAATATAAACAATAACTTTCTGAAAGGATTAACATGGATAAGATAGAAATGATTTCTTTTTCAATCCTACTTGATGAAGTTGCTGAAGTAAGGCAACTGCTTGAAAATATTGTAAGTTTGGATAAGACAGTTTATCCAGAACTATCAATAGGTATCCTTCCTTTTGTATCATCTCTCTGTGATGGAATACTAAAGTTTTTACCCAGAGATGTTCATAGTGATTTTCCAAATATTGGAGAACAGGAATTTCAAAAAATAATATCTAGTGTCCGAGTGAGTTATAAGCAATACTCTGATAAAAAATTTAGCAAGGCTAACAAACTGATACTTGAAATAGAGAGACGCTTTTATTCACAAATGGTAGAAAATTACAATTTATTTCAAAAACTCGTAATCAATATTTTGGGACAACATGATTTAGGGATATATTACTTCAACGAAATTCCATACGCTAACACTAATCAATATCATATTTACCTAGAAAGTATTTTATCGAAAACTGATAAAAAGGATATTTCCTATTTTGATAAAAGAGCTACTGATTTATTTTTTGAATTTAGCAAAGCTTTAGGAACTTTAATTAATTCAGTAAATCAAAAAACTATTAAGAAGCCTACAATCCAGGATATTAAAATTGAAAACTTTGAACAACGTGATTTTTTCTTATTTGAATCTAAAAGAAGGAATTTTTTAACAGGAGTTCTGCCTACGGGCACTCAGTTATTCTTATTTAACATATTATGCCAGAATAATTTTGTAGTACATATTATGCCAAGTGTCTTAAAATCAAAAAATTACTTTTTTACACGCTCGCTAAGCCAATGCTATTTAGTTAGTATTACAGCCTTACGCTTGATTCTCAATAAGGAAAGCTCTTTATTGCCTGATTTCCAACGGGAGGAAGTTGTTGATATCCTTAATCGCAAAGAAAAAATTTTTAACTTCCGACAAGATTTTAGAAATAATATATTTCATTATAAAATTTCAAATGTCCCATTACAAATATTTACCAATCCCCCGAAATTCTTTGAAGAACTGATTGAATTTCATTCCTCAAAAAATTTTAAAGAGTATCAAAAACTATTATTGGAAGAAATCTTAAAAATAAATGACATAATCAATTCATTTATCAATTGAAAATTAGGTCTTATTTCAGAAAAATAGTTTCATCTCAATTCTATTTTAGAAAAACTAATACTTTTTTCTAAAAACAATAAGTTTTTACCCCCTTTTTCTCTGAACATCTCCGACTTGGAAAAAGTTCCCTTCACCGGTACCCTACTGGCCAGAAAGATTTTTTAAAAGGTGGGGGGAGTCAATATCCTTTCAACTCAACAAATCTTTTAGCGATTACCTTTCTACGGCTATTTATATAACGAGTAGTTTTATTTAGTTTCTCTGCCACGTCTTCCCAAGTCGCACCAGCTTCTAAATATCTCATTTTAAAAATGACTAGATCACTTTCAATTAAGTTTTCCATCAAGGTATCTACAACTAGTTTAAAGCCTTCTAAATATCTTAGCGTTTGGTCTTCTTCAATTCTAATGATGGTTGCTTCAGTAGGACTATATACTGTCTTGCCTTTCCCACCAGTACAATCTTCAGCGCTATGTTTCTTATTATGTATTAGTTCCTGTCTTCTCAAATAAATTTTATTAGCAAGCGTTCTATATCGTCCTAACTCAATATCTATCCCGTCCAGGTCTCTATTACTCAACTCGTACATAGGCAAGTACCTCCACTTAAATTTAAAAATTTTTTTATCTTGCAATTTGTCAAATTGTAAATTCTGTCAAACTGACAAAAAGCGCTAAAAGCCTTCCAACACTCCACTTACCAGGTATCATTGTTTTAAGTTTGACAACTCTTCAGTATGACAAGTTCAAGGGAAATTTCTTTCATTTATCCCCTCAGTTTCTCATATCTTACATTCTGTGAAACTCACTCCATTCTGTAAACCCCTGATATACCTTGCTTTCAAGCTATTACTTCTTTTCAGTTTATGCTTACTTTGTTATGTGAAACTTAGTAAAGCATAAAAGTAGGACTAGCGATATTTCTTTTGTTTGAGCCATATATCACTAGCCTTACTTAATTTGTAACTTATTTTTCTAAATACACTTTAATGTCCCGATATTCCTTAGAAAAATCCATCCACCCGCTAATATCAGGGTTTAAGAATGGTAGGACAGTAAGCGGACTTACTTCCGTTCGATATAGCGATAGAGAATGTTTCTGACTTATTTCCCTGACTACACCTGTATGGATTTCTTCTACATCCTTCTTTAGTTCTTGAATTTCATCATATGCGTCCAGAATTCGTCTAAGTTTTTTTCGGTATTGTTTATAGATCTTCTTAGTTTCCATCCGTTGCTTAGTTTCTTTAAAAATGTATTCAAAGATGACTGCTTTAGCTTCTGAAAAATCACTATTATATTTTTCCTGAAGAGAATTAATAGCTTTTTCCATCTTTTCAAGCTGTTCCAAAGACTCTAAGTTGTTAGATAAAAAATTATCTATATTCTCAAATGAAACTGTTTGATTGCCTAAAAGGCTTTTTCTTTTTTCGCTTAACTGTTCTCGTGCTGAATTAATCTTACTTTTTTTATTATCTAGATCATCCAGTGTTTCAAATACTTGATTAATATCCATTTCTTTCTCCTAGTTCCATTGGATAAAGTAACCACAATCTTCTTCAACTTTTTTTACATCAAATCGGGTATGTAAAATCAACCGTTTTCCAAAATAGTCATTCGCATTCACCCAACTAAGTGTATCTTTCTTGCGATCAAACAAAGTAACAAAGTTTTCTAGATCTCCGATAAAGCCTTTTTTGTCACCTTTATTCCCTAATGTTGTATCATCTACAATTAAAAAGTTATCTACAAAGAATGTTTCACTTGTCCCTGTCTCTTTATCAACTTTAAGAAGATAATTTCCTGAAGTGTCTTTCATTTTTTCTAAGACACTAAATAGTGATTGACTAACAACCATAGATACATTGCGCTCTGGATTGATTAAAGAAACAATAGATTTCAAGTCGTCCATACTTGTAGCAGTCTGCACTTTCGCAGTTTGGAGAATTTTCCCAATCTCTCTATTTCGTGTTCTACGTTTTAATTTAATAATCTTCTTACCAAGAAAATCCGTTAAATTATATTGCCCATCATCTAATTGCTCCTGTGAAAAATCAAGTTTTCCACTGAATAATTTAACTAAGTAATCAACGCTGATAGTTTTCTTTTTATCTGCTTCTGTTCTCTCAACCGAATTTTCGCTAACTTCTTGTAATGAATCAGATTCAAAGTCAGTTACTTCATACTTCCCACCACGGGTACGAGTCTCAATAACATTTACTAAATCAACCAGTTCTTTACGTTGATGTTCATCTTCGTAACTATCAAGGATTGGTTTTTCAATGAGTACATGATTATTTTCTACGTTCATCCCTCTAGTGTTATAATCTGTACTTCGGATATAAGCTTCTAGATTTTCTTTTTGTTTAACTAAGTTAGTTGTCATTTTTTTGCTCCTTTATCTTTTAATATCTGATTTTTGTTTATAATTTTTTCTAAAATTCTTTGCTCTTAGCTTTTCTTTTATGACTCTCCGAGCCTTTAGAATCATTTTTTCTAGATTTTGATTTGTCTTGTTTGTTAGCATATTTTTCTAGTATTTCTTGTTTCCGTTGTTCTAAGTTATCATCTTCTTTTTTACACTGAGAAAAGATTTTCTGTCTTTTATCTGGATCCATAGAAAACTTATTGGCTACCACATACCCTAAAGAAGTATCTCCTGCCATAATACTCACCCCCTTTCTATGCAAACAACTCAGGGACATACCACTAGCATTATATGCTTACGGTATGTCCCTGAGTTGTTCTCAATAGACTTATTTTTTAGTTTCTTTTTTGACTAGATGGATAAATTTCCCATCTGAGTAGAATAAAGTTATCTCTCCAAACCTTGGAACTTTTTCTATCTCTATTATACCACATTTTTCATAGACAACAAAGCCTTTTTCTGTTGCAAATCGCATTTTATCATCATTCATTGAAATTCTCCCCTCACTGTGTTTATAGTGTATCTCTTATCTTTGATTGTAAAAGCCTTGAAAGTGTTCCCCTCTAAACCTTTCAAAATTCTACTTGAATTTCTAGCATTATAAACAGTTCGCAGTTCACTACTATCTAGATTCGTGTTGAAAATCGTAGTTTCTCGATTATTGATAATATCAAACAAGAAATCCTGTTCCCAATCGCTCTTAGGAGTGATTGTTCCATTTTTTGCCCCAAGGTCATCGATGATCAGGAAATCAACATCAACTAACTTTTTGACCGCCTCATATTCTGTTAAGTTTGCATTTCTTCCATAAGCCCAACCTTCTTTTATCTGCTTGATAATCTCGGTTAAACTAACAAACAAAACACTCTTAGGCTCGTTCTTCTCTCTGAAGCTCTCATTGATTTCTTTAGCTAGTGCAAGAGATAAATGACTTTTTCCTATTCCTGTGCTACCGCTGATTAAAGTATTTCCTGTCATACCTGCAAGGTACTTCTGGGCTTGCCCCTTTACAAACTCTAACATCTGACGCTCCTCTATCGTCTTAACAAAGAAATTATCAAATGTCGCTCCTTTCAACTCGTTAGGAATCGTACTATCACGCATTAAGACATCATAAGTTTTAAAGTAAGCTTGCCTGTCCTCGAACTGCTGCAATAGGTCTTTCTCTTTCTGTTTAATCTCTCCCTTCACGCACTCCGGACAAAATGCTTGTACTTTTCTTTCTGAACCCCCTAACACTGGTACAGAAATTTCCCAATAATTTACCTGGTGAATATCGCAAACCGTATTCGATATTTTTCTGTTATTAAATTCTTTAAATTGTTCCTTCATCTTTGCAACTCCTAAAATGGTAGGTCTGGGAAGTTGTCTTCGGACTTCCCTTTTATGGTTTTAGGCTTTTGATTCAAATAACCGTCAAACTTAGATCCGAAAAGTGTTTCAGGTCTCAGATATTTAGAAAATTCAGGACTATCCTTCCATTCTGCCGTTTTAATATCTATCACCTGTTTAAAATCTTCCAGTGTATAGCCTTCTTTGAATCGTGCCATTATCGGCTTCAAGTTTTTGTCCAAATATTTATAATTTTTCCCTACTGTATGATTCAGATAAGCTAGAGGGATTCTTATTAAATACTTCTCAGGATGTCCTTTAGTTATTTCCTCGATCATTCTCGGAGTTAACCAATTTGGGAAAGTAAAGTCAGGTTTACCTGACAATATATATTCTTTATATAACTCTTTATCTTTATCTGACTCTTTATCTATCTCTATCTCTGTTGGACATGAGTTGGAAATAGTCTTTTTATTTTGGACATTCTCCATTTTTGGTAAATTTTGACTATTTTTTCTTTGGTCTCGCTTGTATTTTGCCCAATTTGTTTCACTCTCAACCATGGCTTTTGCTTGCGATAATGTAGCATGGCCATCATCGTCTATCTGAATCAGTCCACATTTTGTAAAATATGCAACTGTCATATTTATATCATCTTCAGAAACATCCAGTTTTAAAGCTAGTTCCTGTACCAAACTATCAAAATATCCTTCATAGTACAAAATACAATCATCTTCTAAACTTTCCAACATAAGGCGGATATAAATCACTGTCATAGTGTAGCCACCAGGCATATTTTTAAGTCGCTTAATAAAAAGGTTATCAAAAAACTTCTTATCAACTTTTAACCAAAAATATATTTTAGTCTTTGCCATCATCTACCCCCAAAAACTTTAAAACGTCTGAGATTTTATAATACGCTTTTCTAGTATCTTCAATAGGCGGTATATACTGCGGTAGTCCTGCACCTTCCCATTTTGTCAAGGTTTTATCTCCTATGCCCAGTTCTTCCTTTAGTTCCACCTTGCTGATTAAATCTAATCTTTTTTGAGGTGCTTTCTCATGGCTTTTTAAATACCGTTCCACTGCTTCCAAAATCTTAGACTTTAAATCTTCAATCATTTTTTCAAACATCTTAGTACCCCCATGGCTTAACCCCTGCAAGCTGAATATATCGCCCATAATCAGGGCTTAATTCCTCGCTAGTCGTTTCTATCGTCTGTGTACTTTCTCGCTCGATTCGGGCGCTTTTTTGGCTGTCTAGGTGGTTTAGATACATGAGAAAGCCAATCAATATCACGGTAAAAATAAGCGCCTGTGTATTGCTTAAATCTAGTTCATTCATGCTATGCCCTCGCTTTGTAATTCTTGATATAATTTACTTGATAGCTTCGCTCCATCTTCAGAAAGTCGTACACCTCTTCTGGAGTTACTTTATCATCTAAAAAGTCAATGATGAACTGAAAGAGGTTCGGATTTCTATCCTTGATTTTAGTCATTCGGTTGTAAAATTCTGATTGTGTCATTGCATTGCCTCTTCAAATTTTTCTACAAGACAATCTTTATTTACTTGTCGAGTCCCATTTTTAGAGTTAAAAAGAATATCCTTCAAGGTTATAGTAGCCTCTAAATACTCCTTTTCAGCATATTCTATATACGCCTGTTGCTCTGTTGCATTGTCAAAAAAATGCTTGGCTTGGCGTTTAAAGAATGCTTGTCGCATAGCATCCAATTCAAAAATACCAGGGCTGAAAAAGATTCCCGTAGTTCTTTTAGAGATCGCTTTGATTTTATGGCTGTCATTCAATTCAGGAAGTTCAATCCAAAGTAAGCGGTGTAAATCTTCTTTGATAGCTTTTAATTGTCCTGATAAGAGTCCTATTCTTGAAAAATCATTGTTTTCGTCTGCTTGGTGTAATTCCATACTAATTCTATCCAAGCTTTTAGCGATAATATCGTATGTTGTTTCTGTCATAGTCTGTTTTCCCTTTTTCCTATATTGGATTGTTTCACCACTCCAAACGCTGGGCGATTGCCCCAAGTTGGCGAACGCATGTAGTGATGTTTCGTGGGTAATCATCCACATTTTCGATAAACAAGTGCTTAGAATCGCCGTGTCAGCACTTGATTTCAAAACCTTTTCTAATCGCTTGCCTGCTCTTCGGTTTTTCTTTAGGTATTTGATAGAATAGATATTTTTTGCTATAATCAGAGCATAGAAAAAATTTCTATATCCTTAATCTTGTCGCTTGCTCGCCTCGTCTAAAATTTGAGCAAGTGATTTTTTTATTTTCTTTTTGCATGATTACTACCTGACTTTGGTTTATAAAGCAAGTCTTTACTTTCGATAAGATCTAGAATCCAACTGATTCCCTGTTCTACTGTTTCAAGAAATGCGCCCAGGTCTTCACTGTCCAAGTTCTCGTAGTTCATACAAAGATATTCGGCTAGTTGTCTGTCTTTCTCAACTAGCTTTTTAAAATCCTTGGAATACTTAGGAATTTCTAACCCCTTGGCATTTGTAACTGTCTTAAAATCATTTTCCATTTTCTATACTCCTATGCTTTAAAAATTAGTTCTTTAATTTCTGAATATCTCATATTCAAGTTGATCATCGCTATTGCCATATCTTCCAAGCGCTGATAGTTTGTCAGTTCCGCGCTTGTTAAACTGTCAATACCGTTTCCACTTTCTCGCTCTTGCATGAGTTGGGATTTGTTTTTCCCAGTCGCTCCCTTTAGCAGTAAGTTTGTAAGTGTACTATAGGCATGCTTGGGCGCTTTCTCCCATGATTTGATAGCTTCGGTTAAGGTCTTGCGCTTTGGCTTTTCCAGTTCCCTTTGAAGATAGCGTTTAGAAAGTTCATCACGCATTTCAAAGAAGGCTTTGACTAGGTTCATTTTGAATTGCCGTACTGGTTCGGTATTCTTTAGATAAGTGATCAGCAAGGTTGCCTGTTGCTCATTCAGAAGATAGATTTTTTTCGGTTGCCCTCTCTTATCTAATTTATGGATTTTAAATCCAAGTATTCCCAACGCTTCAAAATCAGCTTTATTGTCTCTGACTAAGCGTGTAATAGTATGGTGCTGTACTTCAGCACATTCAGCGATAATCTCGCTCGTAGTATACGGCTCTTTCTTGCCGTCCATGTAAACCAGTTCCATTGGTTCGCTCCTTTCTTCTTTTGTCAGTGCTTGCCACCTAAAACAGTACCAAAGTAAATCATTGAGGTAGGGAAAATTTAGGAGAGAATAAACCCCTACAAACCCTTGATACTGCCATAGGTAGCAAGCAAAATATTTCTAGACTCTGTCTTATGCCCCTTTCTAGTAATCTTCAGCAAGCCACTGCATGGCTTTTTGGTAAATGCTAGGCTTTACTTCGCCTCCGTCTCGGATTTTCCTGTAAGTAATTGGATTCACTCCAATTTCCTCGCTGGCTCTTTTAGCAGTCAAATTCTTGTCCGCTTGCTTTCGGCGAATTGCTTTTGCTTGTGTTGAGGTGATAAGCAATACAGTTCCCTCCTTTCTTGTTTGTAAAGTTTATCTTTACTTAGACCAAGTATATAATGTTTTTCTTTACTTGTCAAGAGAAAATAAATAAAAACTTTACAAAAGTTTTTTTAGCGGTTATAATTTAACTGAGGTGATAAAATGTCAACAATAAAAAATAGGCTAAAGATTCTAAGAACCAAAGAGGGAATAACTCAAGATGAATTAGCTCAAATAATAAATAAAGAACTAAAAGAAAACGAAAAACCAATATCCAAAATGGTGATATCTAATTGGGAAAATAATAAACATACTATCAAACCAGATAAAGCCCAGCTACTCGCTAACCACTTTGGGGTAAGCGTTGGCCACTTATTGGGACATGAAGATGAACAAAATATTTTAAAAATAATCCAAAGTAACGAATTTAAAAAATTACTTAATGATATAGATATTGAAAAAATAAATGAACTTAGTTCAGCGTACAAAAACGTTGAAGAACATATAAATAATCCTGTAAAGTATAACAATTTTGGAAAAGGATTGCTTAATCATATCCCATCGTATATGTTTACAATTGAAGAACTAATAAATGCTGATAAAGAGAACAATACAAATTTTGCAGATATTTTAATCAACTATATTTCTTTAAATGACTATGATAAAAAAATAGCTTTTGATTTAGTTCAAAAACTATCTGAGAGAGACAAAGAAAAGGAGTAACCCCCATGGGATTTTTTGACACTGTAAAACAAGAAGGTAGCTTTTCTACTGCATCTGGAGTAAATGGACTACACTACGTTGTCCTTCAGGTAACTTTGAAAGAAAAGTTTTTCGGTACTGGATCAGGAAACCTTACAGAATTAGAAGATGTTATCAATAAACAAGCTTCTAAAGGTTATCGCCTGCATACAATCACAACCGCCAATGGTGGAAGCAAAGAACTAGGCGGTGGCGACCGTATTCAAGCCACAATGGTATTTGAGAAGATTATCTAAAACCTTTATACAATATAGCCTGATTTTCAGCTACTTTGCGCGAAAATAGAGAGAATTTGAAGGATTGATTAACAGAAAGGAGAATAATGAGCGATAAAAGAAAGCAACTCTTAAGCTACCAAGCATTGATAGATAAGATGGTCGCAAATGGTATTCTGTTCAATATTTTTGATCAGAACACTGCCAAAGATATATTACAAACACGGAACTACTACTATAAAATATCGAGCTATCGAAAACTTTTCAATAAAATAGATGGTAAATATAATATAGAATTTGCGACGTTAGCTGACCTGGCTGTAATTGATATGCAGATACGTTACTTCCTAATGGATATTTGTCTGGACGTTGAACATAGTATCAAAACTGCTCTAATGGATGTTATAACGAAAAATCCAAAAGTTGATGGATACGATATAGTAAAGGATTATGCTGTCTATAATCCTATAGGGTTTACAAATACTAAAAACGCTTTATCAAAAAATCATTACCTAAAAAACGTTTATATCAAACATAAAAATGATATCCCTATATGGGTATTGATTGAAATCATGGACTTTGGGAATCTATGCTACTTGGTTGAAATGTACTGTGATAAATATCCAAGTAATAAACGGCTAAAAAAAGCGAAGCAGTTAGGGAAATATGCTCGCCATATTCGTAATGCTTGCGCCCATAGCAATGTTATACTGGTGGATGTGTTAGAGCAAACACTATCCCCTTCAAGTTCTATTACTTCTCTTGCTTCTATGCTTAATATCTCTCGGGATATTATAAAATATCGTAAAATACATGATATATTTTCCCTCGTAGTATTGCATCGTGAATATTGTAGTAAAGCACTAGGAAAACAGCGTTTTAAAGAATTTATCAAAATTGCAAAACGTGCTAAAAAACATGAAGATTACTACAAACAAAATCCGAAAATTGTAGAAATCTACATAAATTTTGTTAAAACACTTGTAAAAATTTCTAAAAAGTGATATTATATTTCTTAATCGTAAAAGAAACCCTTTTGGGTTACACTGCTCTATGCCTGTATCTCTATATAGGTCAGGGTTACAACAAGAAAATAAGTGTATCAGCTTTTTAGTTGATACACTTTTTCTATTCCCCATATAAGCCCCATATCCGCCTTGTTTCATACTCTGGTATTATTTACCGTCTGACTGCTTAAAATCGAAAATAGAGGAGTTCTCGTAGCTCCTCGCATGGTATAAACTCAAAACCTTTTCTAATTGCTTGCCTGCTGATGGAAAAGGAGTTAAAACCATGAAAATTACACAACACACGAAAAAAGACGGATCAGCAGTCTACCGCTCTAGTATCTATCTTGGCATTGATTCTGTAACTGGTAAGAAGGTCAAGACTACCATATCAGCACGAACAAAAAAAGAACTCAGAAATAAGGCCACTCATGCCAAGGTAGAATTTGAGAAAAACGGCTCTACACGGAAACAACGCTCACATATAACAACCTATAGCGAACTTGTGGACTTGTTTTGGCAAACCTACCAGCATACCATAAAGACTAACACGCAGATAAAGATAAAAGGCTGCTTAAATAATTACCTCTTACCCTCATTTGGTACTTACAAACTAGATAAACTTACTCCTGTTATTATCCAAACTCAGGTAAATAAGTGGGCGGATGAGTACAATCAGGACGGAACGGGGTATAAAGAATACAATCACCTTCACGCCTTAAATAAACGTATTCTACAGTATGGAGTTTCTATCCAGGCATTGGATAATAACCCTGCTCGTGATGTTGTCATTCCTAGAAAGATAACAAGAGATAAACAAGACATTAAATACTTTCAAGATCAGGAACTTAAAAACTTCCTCTCCTATCTCGATAACCTAGAAAATACCTTTATCAATTTTTATGATACTGTACTTTATAAAACGCTCCTAGCTACTGGACTGCGCATCCGTGAATGTCTGGCCCTGAAATGGTCTGATATTGACCTGCAGAACGGAACGATCGATATTAACAAAACACTCAACATTTTAAACCAGGTAAACACTCCTAAGACAAAATCAAGCTATAGAGTTTTAGATATCGATTATAAAACAGTGCTCATGCTTCGTCTCTACCGAGCAAGACAAGCAGAAAACGGTAGAAACATTGGCTTAACCTATGATAAAGTATTCTCTGATAGCTTTGACAACTATGTCAATACTCGAAAGGTTGATTATCGCCTACATAAGCACTTAAAAAATGCTAACTGTACTGATTTAGGCTTTCATGCTTTCCGACACACTCACGCTAGTATCTTGCTTAATGCCGGATTACCATACAAGGAAATACAGACACGGCTTGGCCATGCAAAAATATCTGTAACTATGGACACTTACAGCCATTTATCAAAAGAGAACCAAAAAAGAGCAGTCTCATTCTTTGAAACTGCCCTAGAAAAAATAAAAAGTTCTTAAAAAAGTCCACAAAATTAAAAAAGCGACACATAAAACCCTTATGTATCAACGATTATAGAATGATTTCGGTATAATTGACTATTATACCGAAATTTTCTCATTTTTAAAAGAAAAAGGGCGCTGGTAAAGGATAATCTTCACCAACTCCCTATTTTTCTACTTATCTAAGCCTAATTCTGCCAAGATTTGACGTTTGTAGGCAATCTTTTGGACTTCCTTGTCCTCATCTTCAGACCAATCTAGTTTAATTTCTGAAACAATCTGCCCAGGACGATTTTTCAAGATATAGATGCGATCGCTGAGACTGAGGGCCTCCTCGATACTGTGCGTAATAATCAATGTTGTCAGTTGCAACTGCTTGTGAATCTCCAGATACCAAGCGTGGAGTTCCATCTTGGTCATCTCATCCAAGGCGCTAAAGGCCTCATCCAAGAGAAAGAGCTTGTGCCCGAAAAGGTAAGTTCGGAGCAAGGCTACACGCTGGCGCATCCCGCCACTAAGTTCATGAGGATACTTGTCCCTTACAGCTGTCAACTGGAAGGTAGCAAGAATTTCATCTGCGCGAGCAATAGCTTCTGCCTTATCCACCTTTTGAATCAAGAGGGGCAGAATGATATTACCAAGCACCGTCTTGTGTTCCAAGAGCAAGTCCTTTTGCAACATATAACTCACGCGCCCCTTGGGATTCTCCTCCCCATCAAGGACAATTCTCCCTGACTGGACTTCTAAAATCCCAGCGATTAGATTAAAGAGGGTGGTCTTTCCAACACCACTTGGGCCTAGGATAGAAACCACTTCACCTGAAGTCACCTGCAGGTTGATATCCTCTAAAATCCTCTCTTGATCATAGGCATAACTGACGTGTTCTAGTCTAATCTCTGTCATTATTTCACAAATTCGTTGGTGAAGCCTTTGTCTGTCAAGTCTTCTTTAAGGATACCATTTTCTTTATCCCATTTGTAGAAGGCATTCCAGCGAGCTGCATCAAATTGCCCCCATTTTTCCTTGTCGCTTGCGTATTCTTTTGACAAGTATTTTTGAGATTCGATGACAAAGTCACGTTTTTCCTTGAGTTCAGGTGCATTTTTGATGAGGATATCAGCTGCTTCTTCTGGATGCTCCATGGCATATTGGTAGCCTTTTTTGATAGCTTGGATGACTTTACGAGCTTCTTCTTTATTGTCTTTGAGGTAGTCATTGTTTGCGATGATAACTGGTGAATAGTAGTCAAACTCCTTGACGTAGTCTTTCAAATACATAAAGTTAGCATCTACACCTTGAGATTTGGCAAGAATACCATCCCAACCGTAGTAGATCCAAGCAGTATCAAAGACTCCATTGGCAATCGGTGTGATTGAGTTTGAGTCGTTATTTGGTACTTTTTCAACCTTCTCAAAGTCTCCACCTTGAGATTCTACCAAGGTTTTCAACATAGCAAGTTCAGTTGGATCATTCCAAGTTCCGTATTTCTTACCAACCAAGTCTTTTGGACTAGCTACATTGTCAGATTTACGAGAGATGATTCCTGATGTATTGTGTTCTACGATAGCTGCAACAGCAGTAATTTCTGCCCCTTTTTCCAATTTTTTAGCCATATAGTCTTGGAAATAGACTGCAAATGGTGCCTTACCATTGATAACCAAATCAGAAGAACTTTCTTCCGGTGGTAATTTCAAGTCAACATCCACTCCAGCTTCTTTGAAATAACCTTTTTCCTTAGCAACATAAAGCCCTGTGTGGTTGGTATTTGGAGTCCAGTCTAGGATAAAGTCGATCTTCTTGAGTTCTGCTTCTTTGTTGTCCTTAGAAGCAGTTCCTTGACCACAGGCCACAAGCACAACAGCTACAAGAGCTGTTAAAACAGTTAAAAACACTTTCCATGTTTTCTTCATTTCAATTTCCTCTTTTCTTTTTCAGAAACATCCTTTTTCTTATGAACGTTTCCATTTAATAACATATTTTTCACTAATATCGACCAACTTCATACCGAGAAGGCTGATAATCGATACCAGAATAATAATAGCGAACATGGTATCATACTGAAACAGTTTCTTGGACTGAATCATATAAACACCAAGCCCCTCAAAGCCCCCCAACCACTCAGATACCACTGTTGTGATAAAGGCGTAGGAGACACTGACCCTCAGACCTGCATAAAAGTAAGGCAGACTGACTGGGATTTTAAAATGCCACAGGATTTGCCAAGGTTTGGCCCGCATCAGACTAAACAAGGTCAGCATATCCTTGTCACAATGCCTAAAACCGTCCAAAATGCTGACGATGATGGGGAAGGTTGTCGTCAAGATAATCAAAACAATCTTGGGTAAAATCCCATAACCGAGCCACAAGACCAGGATAGGAGCTATGGCAATAGTCGGAATGGTCTGAACAACCACCATCATAGGGTAAATCAGGTCATTAAGCCAAGTCAAACTGTCCATGAGTACAGCCATGAGACAGGCAACCGAGACTCCCAAAATTAGACCTAGCAAAGCCACTCTCAAGGTCGCCCAGCTATGGTGCCAGAGAAATTCTCTATCACGCACAAAAGACTGGAGGATTTCAAGAGGTGTCGGCAGGATAAACTTGGGGAGAAGTTTAAGAAAACCTGCTAATTGCCAGATTGACAAGACTCCTAGAAAGCCCAATAGACTAATGTGTCGTCTCAGTATACTTTTCAAGTTTCTCATCAATACTTAAAATCTCTCCTACATTTATTTTGACATTGGCAAAGACATTGTCTGCCTCCTGCCCTGCCACTGCTAGCGCTTCTTTGAGAATGCGCATGAGCTCATCAAACTCTCCTTCCAAGACCGTTTCAAATGGTGTCACCACCATGGTCACTTCTTGAGCTTGCAGATAAGCAATGACTTGATCAATAACAGCAATCCGATCAATCCCCTGTGATAGGGGTAAAACTTGCAAGGCGATGCTTGCTTTCATAACAACCTCCTCTTCTCGTTTTCTTTTGACAAAAAGAAAAAACTTTCCCATATATGGAAAAGGTGCAGAATAGACTAAGTATCGTTCCCTACGCTGGCATTACCCAGATCAGGTGCGGTCGAAGTTTAACACTTCCTCTCAGACTGTACACAGACTCCCATATATTATATGGACATATGATAGCGCAAAACAAAAAAAATGTCAAGGAAACTGCTTACAGAAAAACATGAAAAAGAGTTTGAAAACAAGTGCTTCAAACCCTATATAGCTTTTTTATTTAGCCTCGTACCAGGTTGCACCTTCATTCTCATCTGCGATGAGGGGAACACTGAGTTGAATGGCTTCTTCCATGGTTTGTTTGACCAATTTTTTCATCTCTGCCAATTCAGATTTAGGAACTTCAAGGACGATTTCATCGTGCACTTGTAACAACATCTTGGTCTGATAATCACCTGCAACCAAGGCTTTATCCAGCTGAATCATGGCAATCTTGAGAATATCTGCCGCCGAACCTTGGATAGGAGAATTGATGGCCGTCCGCTCCGCAAAACCACGAATATTGAAGTTGCGCGAATTGATATCTGGCAACTCACGACGACGCTTGAAGAGGGTCTCTACATAGCCCTTATCACGCGCCTCACGCACCACCTCGTCCATATAGTTTTTAATACCTGGGAAGCGTTCAAAGTAGGTATCAATATAGGCTTTTGCTTCCTTACGGCTAATGCCCAAATTATTAGATAAACCAAAGTCTGAAATCCCGTAAACCACTCCAAAGTTGACAGCCTTGGCATTGCGACGGTCGTTTGCAGTCACATCCTCAGGACGTTCAATGCCAAAGACACGCATGGCTGTCGAAGTATGGATATCTGCCCCCTCTTGGAAAGCCTTAATCAAGTGCTCATCCTTAGAAATATGCGCTAAAACACGCAATTCAATCTGCGAATAGTCCGAGCTGAGAAGGACACTATCCTCCCACTCTGGCACAAAAGCCTTACGAATGAGACGGCCCTGCTCCAAACGCACAGGAATATTTTGCAAGTTTGGATCCACACTAGACAAACGCCCAGTCTGGGTCAAATCCTGCACATAGCGAGTATGAATCTTGCCATCAGCCAAAATCCAGTCCTGCAATCCAATTACATAAGTCGATTGAATCTTAGCAATTTGACGGTAATCCAGGATTTTCTTAACAATCGGAGCAATAGGAGCCAGGCGCTCCAAGACATCCACCGCTGTCGAATAACCTGTCTTGGTTTTCTTAGTGTATTCTAGAGGTAGCCCCAATTTTTCAAAGAGAAGCACGCCCAACTGCTTAGGCGAGTTGATATTAAACTCCTCACCAGCCAGTTCGTAAATCTCTTTAGTGAGTTTTTCAATAACAAGCTCATTTTCAGCCTGCATCTCAAGCAAGGTCTCTTTCTTGACCGTAATCCCAGCAATTTCCATCTTGGCAAGGATAAAAGCCAGAGGTTGCTCCATATCATAAAGAAGCTCTAATTGCCCATTTTCACTGAGTTTTTCAAGCAAAATAGGTTCTGTTTCGACCAAAACGGCAAGTTTACGTGCCAAATGTTCTAAGAATTTCTCGCGTTCAGGAATGGCCTTCTTGACTCCCTTACCATAGAAAGTCTCATCATCAACCAAATAAGTCTGACCATAAAGACTAGCAATAGTCGCAATTTCATTGTCCTCTACAGTCGAAAGGAGGTATTTAGCTAAACGGCTATCAAAAGCAGGTGCCTGTAAATCCACACCAAAACGATTCAAAAGAACTTTGGCCTTTTTAAAATCATAAACTCTCAGAGGTGTTTTTTCTAGAAAATCCTTGAAAATAGGCTCTTGCAAAAGGTTAAGCTTGTCTGTAGCATAAAGCTTATCCCCACAAGACCAAGCAAAACCAACCAAGTCATCTGTATGGTAATTCTCACCAAAAAGCTCAAAATGGAAGATAGACTCTTCACTCAGCATATTTTGACTGACTTGGTCAACAATAGTAAAGTCCAAACTCTCAGCCACATCAGCTGACGACACATTTAAAGCCTGCTTGAGCTGTTTGAAGCCCATCTCATCGTAGAATTTCCCAAGATTTTCCACATCTGGACCACTATAGACCAAATCCTTCAAACCAATCTCAATCGGTGCCTTGGTATCAATGGTCGCTAGTGTTTTAGACAAAAAGGCCTGTTCCTTATCATTGATAAGGTTTTCCTTCATCTTAGAAGCCTTCATCCCATCAATATTTTCATAAATCCCCTCAAGCGAACCATGCTCCAGCAAGAGCTTGATACCCGTCTTTTCACCGATTTTAGTCACCCCAGGGATATTATCCGACTTATCACCCATGAGCGCCTTGAGATCGATAAACTGAGTCGGTGTGATGCCCATCTTTTCCATAAGATATTCTGGCGTAAAGGCCTCAAACTCAGCCACACCTTTCTTGGAAATCTCAACCACCGTATGCTCATCCGTCAGCTGAATCAAGTCCTTGTCCCCACTGACAATGGTAATATCAAAACCATCCTGCTCTGCTAGTTTATCCAGTGTCCCAATGATGTCATCCGCCTCATACTGAGCCAACTCATAGTGACGAATCCCCATATGATCCAGCAACTCACGAATGAAAGGAAATTGCTCACGAAACTCATCAGGAGTCTTAGCCCGACCACCCTTATAGTCCGCATACATCTCTGTACGGAAGGTCGTCTTTCCTGCATCAAAAGCCACCAAAATATGACTTGGCTCAACCCGCTCCAACAAATGGCTCAACATCAACTGAAAGCCATAAATCGCATTGGTATGCAAACCAGCCGCATTCTTAAAACGGTCCAACTGCTGATAGAGCGCAAAAAACGCCCGAAAAGCAACAGAAGACCCATCAATCAATAATAATTTTTTCTTATCCATACACCCATTATAAAGGAAAGCACCAAAAAATACCATTGGGAAGAGTTCCCTGAGAGAAACTAAGATAAACTAAAAAAGAGAAGGAAGTTACTCCCTCTCTTTCAAACTACGAAATGAATTAGTTTTTACGTTTCACAAATGGAAGGGCACCAAGGAACAATCCAAGGAATCCTAATGATGCAACTGCAGCATTATCTTTACCACCAGTATTTGGAAGTTCTTTTTTATCTTCTGCTTTTGCTGCTGGTGCTTGATAAGTATTATCCTTGTTAGTACCTGCTGTTGTGAGAGTATATTGTGTAACTTCGTTAATTGCTGCTTCTACACTATTAACGCCTCCTGTATATTCTGGAGCATCGGCTACAGTAGGAGGTGTTGTATCATTTACCCCACCATTGAAATCAGATTCATTATCTCCAGAAGGAGAATCACTAGGATTCACACCACCATTAAATTCTGGAGCGTTAGGAGCAGTTGGTACTTCATCTGCTTCCTTAGCAGGTTCAGTAGGTGTTGCATCATCACTTACTCCACCACTGAAGTCTTTCAGTTCTTCATCCTTAGGAACTTCTTTTAATTTTTCGATGTAACCTAAAGTTGCGTTGTAATCGTCAGTTAGTGTAACGATTGCTTACGCTCTTGTAATGATTCATTAACTTCGTCAAATTTAGCTTGAGCTTCATCAACAGAAGCTTTAGCAGAAGCGACAGAACCTTCTAGTTTAGTTACAGCATCTTGTAATTTATCGATAACATCTTGATCAGCTTTATTCGTTTTAGCTGTTTCAAGAGCAACTTTAGCTTTTTCTAAGGTTTCTTTTTGTTTATCTAAGGCAGCATTTTTCTCTTCTACTACCTTAGCTTTTTCAGCATCGGCTTTTAATTTCTCAGCATCATCCGTCAAGTTTTCAATTGTTTCAGTTAAATCTTCTTTAGCTTTTCCGACTTCAGTTTTTGGAGTTTTAACCACAGGTCAGGTGTGGATCCAGTTTCTCCGGATGTGCTAGTAGATGTAGTGCATCAGCTTTTACAACCGACGGTTGAGACACAGCAAAAACCGCACCTAAAACCGTAACACTAGCTAAGCTAGTCAAGATCATTTTTTTATCCATTTTTAAAACGCCCCTTTGTGGAATTATATTTCTCTCTATTATAACTTTTAATATAGATTAACAAAAACAATATATTAAGTTGTTTAAAAAAATATATTTATATCGACTAGAAAAGAATAATGTCAATATAAACATATTTTTAACTTTCTAATATTACTACGGAAACCTAGATAAGCAATAAATTCTTTATTAAAGAATTTATCTCATGAAAATAGTTCGGATCAAACAAGCTACAATAAAAAAATATATAAGAACGCTTCAAGTAAATATTTAAAATAGTGCTAATTACTTTTGAATATAGTTAAAAATGATAATGAATCAAGTTTTTTAGTTTATTTTTCTTTAATCCACTCACCATTATGATTTACAGTATAACCGTCTACTATTGTATTAACAGCTAGCTCACCTGAAGAGTAAGAATAATACCACTTACCAGAGACTTGATACCAGCCCGTTTTCATTGCCCCTGAATCATCTAGATAATACCAAAATCCTTTCTCCTGTAACCAGCCTGTCTGCATTTCACCAGATGATTTCAAATAATACCAGGTAGAACCATCTTTCAGCCATCCCGTCGCCTTAGAACCATCTGATTTGAAATAATACCAACTACCATTTATTTTCATCCAACCCACAGTCAATCCATTATTTGAACCATGATTAGATTTATTTACTGATTGATTTTGTGACGAAGTCACTCCCTCCAACTGAATATAACGTCGACTCCCGCTATAAGAAATATAACTCAACCACTTGTAACCATCCTTTTCTATCACCTGATCATAATGAACACTCTCACCTGGAGAATAATATGCAAGTGGAGTTGCATTCAATAATGGTTGATCTTTAATAGGAGTCTCCACCTTAAAATAATGAGTTCCTTTCATCAAAGATGACGATTGACTGGTCACAACATGATTGCTTGTCGAATCTTTTGAACTGCTTGGGACTTCTTTAGAATTGCTTGATAAATCTTTAAAATGAATAAAACCGGTCATCTTGTTTGCTTTTACAATTCGTTTATTATAATTACCTTTATAATCATAGTTATATTCCTCAATTTCTATATTATCTCCCATCACATTTGAAACCCAAGCAACATGGCCATAACCTCCTGCAGTAGACCAAGCAATAGATCCGATAGCTGGTGTATTATCTACACGATAACCTTCACGACGAGCACGATAACCCCATTCACCAGCATTACCATAAGCTCCTGGAAGCTCAAAACCATTTACTCCACTCAAGCGAAAAGCAGCAAATGAAGTACACTGACGAGAATACATCCTCCACTTATCAATACTCTGACTCCCATTTTTATAATAAGCAGGATAATCATCTCCACGAGCATAAGAACTGTTTGCATGAACACTTTCTCCAGCCGACAACATCAGCCCTACTACTAAAAAAGGAACAACCTTTTTAACTGACTTTCTAATAGAAAACCTTGTCTCTGCTACTTTAAATGGTGAAATTTTCATTCTTCCTCCTTGAAAAATAATATAAATCGAAGATTCCCTTCACTTAAACTATTCGGAGAAAAAAGAAAAAGTGAGAAAATTTCTCACTTTAGTCAAGATAATGAATCAAATTCTTTTCTGTAAGGATATCTGAGTAAGTAAAGGATTCAACGTAAACATTAGCTTGTTTATCTCCTTCAACGTTCCCAAATTCAACGATAAATAGGGATGGATAAACCTCAATTAGCTTACCCAATCTATTTTTTTGGCGCTTACGACCATTCTCCAAAGTCATTTCTACGACTTGTCCCTCATGTGCCTTGATTTCTTCTTTGATTTTTTTCATCTTGGCAACATCTGTAAATGCATCTGACATCTTATGCCTCCCTCTTTGAGATACTTGAAAATTTATTGTATTCTTTTTGGAAAATTAATTCCACCGTTCCACGAGCTCCACTACGGTTTTTCTCGATAATAACTTCTACCTTATTATTCGGTATGCCTTCCTCTTCTTCACCACCACGCTCATAGTAATCGTCGCGATAAAGAAAGGCTACGATATCAGCGTCCTGCTCAATAGACCCCGATTCACGAATATCAGACAAGACCGGTCTCTTATCCTGACGTTGTTCTACACCACGAGAAAGCTGACTTAGAGCGATTACTGGAACCTTCAGTTCCTTAGCTAAAATTTTCAACTGACGTGAAATTTCTGAAACCTCTTGTTGACGATTTTCCCGACCAGTTCCCGTGATAAGCTGCAAATAGTCTATTAAAATCAAACCAAGATTTCCAGTTTCTTGAGCCAGTTTACGAGAACGAGAACGAATCTCTGTAATCCGAATACCTGGCGTATCATCGATATAGATACTTGCATTAGCTAGATTCCCTTGAGCAATGGTATATTTTTGCCACTCCTCATCAGTCAATTGACCCGTACGGATAGAATGCGATTCCACCAAACCTTCTGCCGCCAACATACGGTCCACTAGACTTTCCGCACCCATTTCGAGTGAAAAAATAGCAACTGTTTTGTCCAACTTAGTCCCAATATTCTGAGCAATATTCAAGGCAAAGGCTGTCTTACCAACCGCCGGACGAGCTGCTAAGATAATCAACTCCTCCTCATGAAGACCAGTCGTCATATGATCCAAATCACGATAACCTGTCGCAATACCTGTAATATCGGTCGTTTGTTGCGAGCGAGCTTCCAGATTTCCAAAGTTGATATTCAACACATCTCGAATGTTCTTAAATCCACTTCGATTAGCATTTTCGCTGACATCAATCAGGCCTTTTTCTGCCTGAGCAATGATTTCATCAGCTGGTTGCGAAGCCTCGTAAGCTTGATTGACAGACTCTGTCAACTTGGAGATTAATCGACGTAGCATGGCCTTCTCTGCAACAATCTTAGCATAATACTCCGCATTAGCAGAAGTTGGCACAGAATTGACAATCTCAACCAGGTAAGACAGGCCACCAATATTCTGTAAATCACCTTGATTATCAAGAATGGTACGAACCGTTGTTGCATCTATAGCATCGCCACGATCGGATAAATCGACCATAGCTTGGAAAATCAAACGATGGGCATACTTAAAAAAGTCCCGAGATTCAATATATTCTCGCACAAAAACAAGCTTACTCTCGTCAATAAAGATAGCCCCTAAAACGGATTGCTCAGCTAAGATATCTTGAGGTTGTACTCGTAACTCTTCTACTTCTGCCATCAGACTTCCCTTCCTTTTACAATCTTGTCAAGAAAGTGTAAATTTACCCTTCTTTCACACGAAGATTGATTACACTTGTAATATCTTGATAGATTTTCACTGGTACATCAATCAAACCAACTGCTCGAATCGGAGCTTGTACTTGGATATGACGTTTATCAATCTTAATTCCAAATTGCTTTTGCAATTCTTCTGCAATTTTCTTATTGGTAATGGAACCAAAGGTACGACCATCTGGACCAACTTTTTCAACAAATTCTACAATAGTTTCCTCTGCTTCTAGTTGGGCTTTAATTGCTTTTGCTTCTGCAATCATCTCAGCGTGAGCTTTCTCTTCTGATTTTTGTTTACCACGAAGTTCACCTACAGCTTGAGCAGTTGCTTCTTTTGCTAAATTCTTTTTGATAAGAAAGTTTTGTGCATACCCTGTTGGTACTTCCTTAATTTCGCCTTTTTTACCTTTTCCTTTAACATCTGCTAAAAAGATTACTTTCATTCTTCTTTCTCCTTTTCCTTTATTTCATTTAATACAATTTCTGTCAGTTTTTCACCTGCTTCTGACAAGGTTACATCTTTAATTTGAGCTGCTGCCAAATTAAAGTGGCCTCCACCTCCCAGCTCTTCCATAATCCGTTGTACATTCAGCTTACTACGACTGCGAGCTGAGATAGAGATAAATCCTTGTGTATTCTTCGCAAGAACAAAACTCGCTTCAATACCTGACATAGCTAACATGGCATCTGCTGCCTTACTAATAACAACTGTATCATAACATTTCGAGTCCTTAGCCTCTGCTATTAGTACATCTGAACCTAATTTACGCCCCTGTAAAATCAGTTCATTGACCTCACGATATTCTTCAAAATCTGTCGCAGCAATTTCTTGGATAGCAATACTATCACTTCCTCTCGTTCTGAGATAGCTAGCAACATCAAATGTCCGACTAGTCACTCGTGAGGTGAAATTTTTAGTATCCAACATCATACCAGCCATTAAAACACTGGCCTGCATACGACTCAAACGATTTTTCTTAGAATTCTGGAACTGAATCAATTCCGTTACCAACTCACTGGCACTACTTGCACCACTTTCGATATAAGTAATAACCGCATTATCTGGAAAATCCTGATCCCTTCTGTGGTGGTCGATGACGATGGTTTGGGTAAATAAATCATAAAAATCTTTTGATAAAGTTAAAGCTGTCTTTGAATGGTCTACAAGAATCAACAAAGAACGATTGGTCACCATCCCCATTGCGTCCTTAACAGACAACAACTTTGTAACTCCTTCTTTTTCTAAGAATGAAACAGCTCGTTCAATATCCGGCGACATTTGTTCTTCGTCATAAATAGCATAACTATTTTCAGTCACATTGCTGGCAAACAAGTGCATACCTACAGCAGAGCCAAGAGCATCCATATCTAGATTTTTGTGACCAACTACAAAAACCTGATCCACACTACGAATCTTATCTGAAATAGCCGTCATCATAGCACGCGTACGAGTCCGTGTACGTTTGATTGAGGCAGCAGACCCACCACCAAAATAAACGGGATTTTTCGTTTCGTCGTTTTCCTTAACAACCACTTGGTCGCCACCACGCACTTCAGCCAAGTTCAAGTTGAGCAATGCAACTTTCCCTATCTCATCATGATTTCCATCACCATAAGAAAATCCCATACTTAAGGTCAAGGGCAACTGTCTCTGTTTCGCCTCTTCTCTGAATGCATCAATAACAGAAAATTTATCATTCATCAAGCCCTCAAGCACCGTGTAGTCCGTAAACAGATAAAAACGATCCATACTTACTCGACGGGAGAACATGGCATGCTTCCCAGCAAATTCTGAAACAAAATTGGCTACAAAACTGTTAATATGACTAATGTCAGACTCCGATGTCGCATCTTCTAAATCGTCATAGTTATCAACGGAAACAATTCCAATAACCGGACGACTCGTCACTAACTCAACAGTCGCTTCGTATTCTCCAGACACATCAAAGAAGTAAAGAACACCAGATATCTTGTCCATATGAACCGAATAGCGAGTCTCACCCAAGGTGGCATAAGAACCTGGATTCCCCACAGACGCCTTTATAATTGTTTGAATTAATGCAACATCAATCTCCCCCACTTCATTAGTCAAAATCAATTCAGCGTAAGGATTGAACCATTCAACTTCACCTGACGATAAGTCTAGTTTAATAACTCCGACAGGCATCTGTTCTAACAAAGTTGTCAAACTATCTTCAGCTTGGTGGTTTACATACTGGATTTGTTCTACTTCACTCTTTGAGTAGTAGTCTCTCTGATGGATGAATAGTAAAATATATGAACCCAAAATAAGTAGCAAAAGAAATAGCGTTACCAGTGTATTCGTTACAAAAACAAGTTGCACAGATAGCACTCCGAACGCCACTATTCCTAATATTAAGGGGAAAATAGGACTTACATAAAATTTTTTCATTCCAAACCTCTTGGCACCCATTATACCATAATAACCACCAAAAAGCGACTTTTTAAAAGTGTAATCAGTAATTCTATCAATTATAAGAAAAAGGAGGTTTACAATTTAGTAAACCTTCCTTTACACATATTGAAATTAAGATTCTTTAACTTCTAACAAGCCAATCTCGCCATCTTCACGACGATAAATCACATTGGTTGTCTGATCTTCAACATCCACATAGATAAAGAAATCATGTCCCAACAAATCCATCTGTAGAATAGCTTCTTCCAAATCCATTGGTTTTAAATCAATTTGTTTTGAACGAACAACTCTTGATTGGACAACATTTGTATCTTCCACCAAAGCATCTGTAAATAATTGACTAGTTGCTACCTTATTTTTATTTTTACGCTCGATTTTTGTTTTATTTTTACGAATCTGACGTTCAATTTTATCGGTTACAAGGTCAATTGAACCATACATATCTTGAGACACATCTTCTGCACGAAGAGTAATTGAGCCAAGCGGAATCGTCACCTCCACTTTAGCCGTTTTTTCACGATACACCTTCAAGTTAACTCGAGCATCCAACTCTTGTTCAGCTTGAAAATACTTTTCGATCTTTTCGAGTTTAGAAACTACATAATCACGAATTGCTTCTGTTACTTCTAGGTTTTCACCACGGATACTATATTTAATCATATGAGTACCTTCTTTCTAAACGTTTTTGTTTTTCTGATTTCATTATAACGCTTTCATTTTGTTTTTGCAAATTTTTTCCTCATCTTACAAGGGAAAATGTTTTTACATCCTCAGCACCAGCTTCTTCCAACAGTTTCTTCATACGATTTATAGTTGTTCCAGTAGTATAGATATCATCTATAAGTAGGATTTTTTTAGGAATAGTGACTCCACTTTTGACAAAGAAGGGAAGTTCTGTTGCCAAGCGTTCTGAACGATTTTTGGAAGAACTAGCTCGCTCTTCTCTCTTCTCTAGTAAGTCTTGAAAAGAGAACCCTGCTGCTTCAACTAAACCTTCAACCTGGTTAAATCCCCTCTCGAGCAATCTTTCCGGACTTAGGGGAATTACAACAAATTGATACTCTTTGTACTTTTTTAACTCCTCACTTAAAACTGAAGCAAAGACTTTTCTTAAAAGGAAGTCTCCATCAAACTTATACCGACTGAAAAAATCCTTCATAGCTTGATTGTAAATAAAAATCGCTCTATGACTGACTTCAACTCCTTCTTTACACCAAAATTGACAATCTTGACACTTTGTTGACAATCCTGTTTTCATACAGTTTGGACAGTTCTCTTCTCCAATCCTATCAAAAGTAGAATCACAATCTAAACAAAGACAGGAGGCATCATTCTTCAGAAGTAAAAGACTACTGAAAGTTAAAACAGCCTTCATAGTCTGCCCACATAATAAACACTTCATAGACCCGCCTCCTTATTCATCTGTTGAATTTCCTTAATTGCCTTTTTGATTGAAGCATTTAACCCGTCATGGAAGAAAAGCAAATCTCCTGTCGGTCTATCCATGCTTCGTCCAACTCGTCCACCAATCTGAATCAAACTAGATTTGGTAAACAGACGATGGTTGGCTTCTACTACAAAAACATCCACACAAGGGAAGGTAACTCCACGCTCCAAGATTGTCGTACTGATAAGTATTGTCAGTTCTCCATCTCGAAAAGCTTGCACCTGCTCTAATCGATCTTCCGTAACTGAAGACACAAAACCAATTTTCTCATGCGAAAATTCCTTCTGTAAGACTTCTTTTAATTGCTCCCCTTTCTTAATTTCTGAAGCAAAAATGAGTAACGGATAACCTGTCTTTCTCTGTTTCTCAATATAAAACTTTAACTTTGGTGACAACCGATTTTTCTCTAAACAGTGATTAAAATCCGATAACCAAACTGGTTTTGGAATAATCAACGGATTTCCATGAAACCGTCTAGGCAAGCTCAATCGTTTTAATTCTCCTAAACGGACCTTCTTATCTAACTCATCGGTAGAAGTCGCCGTTAAAAAGATTCTCAAGCCATTCTCCTTTACACTATTCTTGACAGCATGGTAAAGCGTAGGGTTGTCAACATAAGGAAAAGCATCTACTTCATCCACTATTAGCAAATCAAAAGCTTGATAAAACTTCAATAACTGATGGGTCGTCGCAACAACTAATGGTGTTCGAAAATACGGCTCTGATTCTCCATGTAGGAGGGCTATCTCGCAAGAAAAATCCTTTTGCAGGCGCTTGTACAGCTCCAAACAAACATCTATGCGAGGACTAGCCAAGCATACTGCACCACCCGCATTGATCACTTTAGCTACTACTTGATAAATCATTTCTGTCTTTCCAGCTCCTGTTACCGCATGTACCAAGGTTGGTTCTTGCTTATCTACTGCTTGAATCAATCCCTCTGACACCTTCTCTTGAAAAGGAGTTAATTGGCCACGCCATTTAAGAACATCTTGCTTCGGAAAATCCTCCTGTGGGAAATAGTATAAAGCTTGATCACTCCTAACTCGCTTCATAATTAAGCACTCCCGACAATAATAAGCACCGATAGGTAAATACCATTCTTCTAGAATAGTACTATTACAACGTTGACAGAAAAATTTCCCCTTCTCCTTTCTCATTGCTGGAATGTTCTCTGCCAACTTACGTTCCTCTTCTGTTAATTCATTCTCAGTAAACAACCGACCGAGATAATTTGGATTTACTTTCATACTTCTTTATTCGTAAAAACCTAGCGCTTTAGATAATTTTTTAGTACAATTAAATCATGGAATTTAGAACAATTAAAGAGGACGGTCAAGTCCAAGAAGAAATTAAAAAATCACGCTTTATCTGTCATGCAAAGCGTGTTTATAGCGAAGAAGAGGCTCGGGACTTTATTACTGCCATCAAAAAAGAACACTACAAAGCTACGCATAACTGCTCAGCCTTTATTATTGGGGAACGTAGTGAAATTAAACGGACAAGTGATGATGGTGAACCCAGTGGTACTGCTGGCGTTCCCATGCTTGGGGTACTAGAAAATCACAATCTTACTAATGTCTGTGTAGTAGTGACACGCTACTTTGGAGGCATTAAGCTAGGCGCTGGAGGATTGATTCGTGCTTACGCCGGCAGTGTTGCCTTAGCTGTCAAGGAAATTGGCATCATTGAAATAAAGGAACAAGCTGGCATTGCTATTCAAATGTCTTACGCTCAGTACCAAGAGTACAGTAACTTCCTTAAGGAACATGATCTCATGGAACTTGAGACAAACTTTACAGATCAAGTCAATACGATGATTTATGTTGATAAAGAAGAAAAAGAAAATATTAAAGCTGCACTGGTGGAGTTTTTTAATGGAAAAGTTACTTTAACTGATCAAGGTTTACGTGAAGTTGAAGTTCCTGTAAATTTAGTGTAAACAAAGGAGAAAAATATGGCATTTGGAAAATTCATTCAAGGACTCGCTGGTAACCTTAGCGAGCAAAACAAAGAAACTCTTATCAAAGAATATGGACAATATCTACTAGAAAATGAAGAAATTCAAAGTGGATATAAACTGATTCGTGACTCAATTATATTTACAAATATCCGTATTATCTTTACAGATAAACAAGGTGCTACTGGTCGTAAGATGTCCATTAAATCAATCTTTTTAATGAACATTATTAACGTTGAAATGGAAACTGCAGGAGCAGGTATAGATGATAGTGAAATTACTATTACTTATTTAGAAAATGTTTTTCTAAAAGCACATAATGAGCATTTTAGTGCTCATAAATTTGAATTCCCTAAGAAAACGGATATCGTTCCACTTTACACCTATTTATTAGAATTAGCTTATCACAATCGCTTGAAAATTAATGGCTTAGACCTGTGATATAAAAAAATACTATCACTTCGATAGGATTTCTATATTTTACAAATGGTATAGATAGCGTTATACTAGAAATATCTTATACAAAGAGGTATTCATATGTCTATTTATAACAACATTACTGAATTAATCGGTCAAACTCCGATTGTTAAACTCAACAACATCGTACCAGAAGGGGCTGCGGACGTCTATGTAAAGCTTGAAGCATTCAACCCTGGTTCTTCTGTAAAAGATCGTATTGCTCTTAGCATGATTGAAAAAGCTGAACAAGACGGTATTCTAAAACCTGGTTCTACTATTGTTGAAGCAACAAGTGGAAACACTGGTATTGGACTTTCATGGGTAGGTGCTGCTAAAGGGTATAAAGTCGTCATCGTTATGCCTGAAACTATGAGTGTAGAGCGACGTAAGATTATCCAAGCTTATGGCGCTGAACTCGTCCTAACTCCTGGAAGCGAGGGAATGAAAGGTGCTATTGCTAAGGCTCAAAAAATCGCTGCTGAACGTGATGGTTTCCTTCCTCTTCAATTTGACAATCCAGCTAATCCAGAAGTACACGAAAGAACAACAGGAGCTGAAATACTAGCTGCTTTCGGTAAAGATGGACTAGATGCCTTTGTTGCTGGAGTGGGTACCGGTGGAACGATTTCTGGTGTTTCTCATGCACTCAAATCAGCAAATTCTAACATTCAAGTTTTTGCAGTAGAGGCAGACGAATCTGCTATTCTATCTGGTGAAAAACCTGGACCACACAAAATTCAAGGTATCTCAGCTGGATTTATTCCTGATACACTGGATACAAAGGCTTATGATGGTATCGTTCGTGTAACGTCAGACGATGCTCTAGCACTCGGCCGTGAAATTGGTGGAAACGAAGGTTTCCTTGTAGGGATTTCTTCAGCTGCAGCTATCTACGGAGCAATTGAAGTTGCCAAGAAATTAGGTACAGGTAAGAAAGTCCTTGCTCTAGCACCAGATAACGGCGAACGTTATTTGTCTACAGCACTCTATGAATTTGAAGTGTAGTCTCCTAAATACACTTGGCCCTTATTATAGGGCTTTTTATTTATACCTTAAAAGTAGGAACATCTCCCTATAAAGATTAACTGCATAGAAAAAAGGAAGCAATTTAGCTTCCTTCCTTTTTATTATTAGTTATTCAAGGCTGCTGCCATTGTAGCTGCAACTTCAGCTTCGAAGTCGTTTGCAGCTTTTTCGATACCTTCACCAACTTCAAAGCGAGCGAACTCAACTACTGAAGCGTTAACTGATTCAAGATATGCTTCAACTGTCTTGCTGTCATCCATGATGTATACTTGTGCAAGAAGTGTGTAAGCTTGGTCAACTTTAGTGTTGTCAAGCATGAAGCGGTCCATTTTACCTGGGATGATTTTGTCCCAGATTTTTTCTGGTTTGCCTTCTTCAGCCAACTCAGCTTTGATATCAGCTTCAGCTTGAGCAATCACTTCATCAGTCAATTGAGCTTTTGATCCATACTTCAAGTGTGGAAGAGCTGGTTTGTTAACCATTGCACGACTTTCGTTGTCTTGGTCGATAACGTGGTTCAATTGTGCCAACTCATCCTTAACGAATTGCTCATCCAATTCTTTATAAGAAAGAACTGTTGGTTTCATCGCTGCGATGTGCATTGACAATTGTTTAGCAAGTGCTTCGTCTCCACCTTCAACAACTGAAATAACACCGATACGTCCACCATTATGTTGGTAAGCACCAAAGTGTTGTGCATCTGTTTTTTCAATCAATGCAAAGCGACGGAATGAGATTTTTTCTCCGATAGTTGCTGTTGCAGATACGTATGCAGCTTCAAGAGTTTCACCTGAAGGCATTGTCAAAGCAAGTGCTTCTTCATTATTAGCAGGCTTTCCTTCAGCAATAACTTTAGCTGTAGTATTTACCAATTCAACGAATTGAGCGTTTTTCGCAACGAAGTCAGTTTCAGCGTTTACTTCAATAACTGCTGCAACATTACCGTTAACATAAACACCAGTCAAACCTTCTGCAGCAACACGGTCAGCTTTCTTAGCTGCCTTAGCCATACCTTTTTCACGAAGCAATTCAATCGCTTTTTCGATGTCACCGTCTGTTTCTACAAGCGCTTTTTTAGCGTCCATAACACCGGCACCAGATTTTTCACGCAACTCTTTTACAAGTTTAGCTGTAATTTCTGCCATTTTGATTCTCCTATATTTTTTAAAAATAGGAGAGCCGGGCTAAGCCCCGCCCTCCTAGGTAATACTATTTATATAAATTAAGCGTTGTCGCCTTCTACAACTTCAACGATTTCTTCGATTGAATCTGCTTGAGCTTCTGAAGCTGCAAACTCTGCTTCAACTGCTACTGCATCTTCACCTTGACGTCCTTCGATGATAGCGTCAGCCAATTTAGCTGTAATCAATTTAACAGCGCGGATAGCGTCATCGTTAGCTGGGATGATTACATCGATATCATCTGGATCAGTATTTGTGTCAACCATCGCTACAACTGGGATTCCCAATTTTTTAGCTTCTTTAACAGCGATTTGCTCTTTATGTGGGTCAACTACGTACATCACATCTGGGATACGAGGCATATCTTCGATACCACCCAAGAATTTTTCAAGACGTGCACGTTGTTTGTTAAGAAGTGCAACTTCTTTCTTAGGAAGAACTTCAAAAGTTCCATCTTCTTCCATACGTTTGATTTCTTTCAAACGAGCGATACGTTTTTGGATTGTTCCCCAGTTTGTAAGAGTTCCACCCAACCAACGGTGGTTGATGAAGTATTGACCTGAACGTACTGCTTCTTCAGCAACTGCATCAGCTGCTTGTTTCTTAGTACCAACAAACAATACAACTGCATCGTTAGCTGCTGCATCACGCATGAAGTCATATGCTTGGTCAGCGTATTTTACAGTTTGTTGCAAGTCGATAACGTGGATTCCGTTACGCTCTGTAAAGATGTACTTAGCCATCTTAGGGTTCCAGCGACGAGTTTGGTGACCAAAGTGTACACCAGCCTCAAGAAGTTGTTTCATTGAAATTACTGCCATGAGTATTTCTCCTTTTTGTTTTTTTCCTCTTCTTGACTTCAACTCGCAAAACGACCCAAGGGCAACTGTTTCACAATTCATCAAGAATGAGTATTATCGTTCACACGACAAGTTTCATTCTACCATACTTTTTCAATATTTTCAAGCTATTTTAGTAGATTTTTAAAGTAGATAATTTCTGCCAACTTCTCAAAGTAACTTCCACTTGGAAGTCCAAAGTGGAAATTAGTTTGGGAATTTAGCATTAAATTACTAATAAAAACTCTAAATTTAAAGCATCCCAACATATACTGCTGGGATGCTCTAATAGCTAAATTTTTTAAAATTTAATATAGTGGCAAAATCATTAGTTTATTTTATCTACTTCGAAGTTTCTTACGAATTTTATAAGCTAGATTAAACAAAAAATATAATGAACTAGTTGGATAATTAAACTCACCAGCAAATTCCTCGATAGTAGGATTAAACTTGGATTTAAAGTTAATTAACCCACCCTCTAAATTGTTTTCAATTCCACCCATATTATGAGTCTCAGCCCCTCGTTCAAAAGAATGTTGAGCTGTCTCAAACCATGTAGGAATAGCAGGTTGATAGTGTTTAAATTCTTCATTCATTCCAGCATATAAGTTCTCAGAAGTTTTCCCAAATTCGATAGTTAAAGTACCAGACAATGGGACAACACTGTCCCCTCTTTCAATATGACTCTTAAGAAAAGAAATTTCTTCCTCTAATCGTTTTCTCTCTTGCTGATTCTCTTTTATTTTACCTTCTTTCGTTTTATCTGTAAACTTCTGCGCTGTTTTTAGATTCTTTTCGAATTGTTGCTCAACTTCTTTCAGTCTATTAGGTAGATCTAAATAGCTCAGTGTGATAAAGGAGTGATCAGGATAAGTATCCAGTAACTTCTGATAATAATCTTTGCCTCGTAAACTGATATTCTTGCGAGACTCTGTTTTCTTCATTAAAAATGAAAATTCATCTAATAAATCAAGTCCACCAAATTTTACTTCTAATCCTTTATTTCTTGCAGTTCGGATGGCCTGTCTAGTAGACTTAGAAAGTTGATCCAGTGAGAAATTTTCTTTATGAATATTAGCTTGAAAACGTGGTTGTATATTTTCTGCCATATCCTTTGTTAAGCCTGTCCAATAAACTTTATTTTTTTTCAGTTCTTCGACAATTGCTAAAGCCATAGAATTTTGGACAGTTTCTTGGTCAATAAGACCTCTACTGATAAATAAACTTGGGTCAAATTTAACCATTATTGCATGGCTTTTTTTAGCAAGTTTTTTCAACGTTAAAAGAACAAATTTCAGAAGTTCTTTATCTTCATAGTCAATTACTGGACCTCGTGGAATATAAAACATAGAAAGTCCTAATGGTAGCGGCTGAATTAAGATATTTGCTACTCCAACTAATTGATTATCTTTATAAAAGCCAACTCTCTCGTTCCCCCAAGTATCCTTTATCTTGGACCAATCACTACTCTGTAATAAATTTCCTTGAGGATGATTTTCTAAAAATAAATCCCACTCTTTAGCATCAACATTTATTTTATACCTAAACATAACTTCAACACCGACTCCCTTAGAAACCATTTTTTATTAACATGCTACACTCGTACTAAATCTCTACATTTCATTTTACTTTAATTAAATAATTATAAAAATAGAAAATAAGTTCAAGTAATTATATAATGAAATTAATTTTTCCAGCACTATACAAAGGGTGAGATTAATAAGATCTCACCCTTTGTATAGTAATAATCAGTATATTAGTTTGGATAAATGTATCTTACAGTACCTCTTGATGCTGTCGGATTAAACCATCCACGATAATTTCCGATTGGTTGAGTTCCACTTCCATCATAGTTACACTCAGAAACTTGAATACGAGTTGATGATTCAACTGCTGTAACAACTGCTACGTGACCGTATCCTCCATCATCCCAACATGCAATCGCGCCAACTTGTGGTGTAGAACCTGTACGGAAACCTGCAGCTGCTGCACTTGCAGCCCATTGACCGCCATTACCCCAGTAATCACCAGCCCATGGTGCTAAAGTTTTTACTCCCCATGTACATTGACCTACAGGATAGCTTGATGCATTTGTACTGTATGTCGGATGTTGTTTCACTGGTGCAGGAGTATAGCTTGTTGATTCCGCTGAAGCACTACTTGAAGATGATTCAGACGAACTAGATGACGAAGAAGTAGTTGATACTGCTTGAACTTCTGCTGTAAAAGTTGTATTCCCAGAAGCAACGACTTTTTGTTGTTGACTTGCTTGTTTAGCTTTATAAGCTGCTTCTGCTTCTGCAGCTGCTTTAGCTTCTGCTTCTGCTGCAGCTTTTTTCTCAAGTAAACTTGCTTTTTCATCCTCTGCAGTAGCCTTTTCAGCAGCAAGATTCAATTCTGCAGCTTTCAACTCAGCTTGTTTTGTAGTTAATGATTGAGCATCATCAGCTAGTTTTTGCTGATTTGCAATAACTGTATTAATTGCATCATTATTTGCTACTTGTTTTTCAGAAATAGCTTTTTTATCTGCTTTTTGTTGTTCCAACATTTTGTTGTTTGCAGATACGATTTCACTCATTGCAGCAACACGTGAAATAGCTTCTGTAATTGATTTTGAGTTTACAATTGTATTAATGTAATTTGTTGCAGCTCCATTTGTTTGAGCACTACGAGCTTGTTTTTGTAATGAATCATTGCGAGATACAATATTCTTAGAAAGTTCTGTAATTTCACCCTCAAGCTTTTTAGATTCTTCTTGTAGTCTATCATTTTCAGATTGCAAGTTTGATTGCTCTGTTTGAATAGCAGATACTTGCTCCTGAACTTGATCAACTTGTTTTTGGGCTTCTTGTTGTTGTGCTGTTAAGTTGCTAATTTTATTATCTTGAGCAGCAATTTTGTCATCAGTAGTTTCTGCATGCGCAGTTGTTAAAACAGCTGCTTGAGAAACCATTACTGTACTTAGTAAAAGTGACGCTAAGATTTTTTTCTTCATATTTCGTAGATACTCCTTCTTTTAAAGACATTACTAGTATACCAAAAAAAGGCCTAATGAATATTACGCCTTTGTTACATTTTTATTTCTTTCTTATAGGTAAAATTTTTCAAAAATAAACTGAAAAGTAATCATCCATATAAGGTTCAAAATCATTGATGGTACTAAACTATAGACTATAAACAAAGACATACTATCCACAGTTAAACCTACCACTATTGCAAGTATATAAGCTCCCATCTCAAATAGAAAAGTCATGACAATAATTGCCAGCATTCTCGTCCAACGATTCAATAAAATAACACTATTAAATTTATGGAGAAATGCCCCCAACAGGACAAATAACAGAGTCGCAATCCCTATCAAGTGGAAAAAGTAAATGTCATAAACCAAACCCACTACAAAACAATAGGCTAAATAGAGATACTCTGATACTTCAATCGTCTCAAATAAGAGAAACAAAAATAGAAAATGACTAGCTAACTGCACGTGGGGAAATAATGAGCCCAAAAGCTGGCTAATATGGGCATCAATTAGAACAAAGAAAGGAAGCAATAAAAACACTCCAACCCGCTTCAGCTGTCTCATTATGAATTCCCCACTAATTCTATCACACTCACATTATGAGTATCTGCACTCAATTTAACAGTTACTTCTCGTGTCAAATAGTCCGTACTATGCGTTGTAGCAACCACTTCACCAACAGGAATATCAGCAACATTAAAGTTTCCTAATCCACCAGTGGTCACCTTATCTCCTGCACTAATATCGCCACTACTATTTAATTGACTAATTTTGAGAACTTCATTTTCCTTGTCATAGCCAACAATAATCCCATAAATTGTAGTAGAACCATGTTGAATTTTAACAGAAATCTTATCAGCATTTTCCGTATTTGTCAGAAGGTTGACCATAGTAGAGTTGTCCTCCACTTTTGAAACACTCCCAATCAAACCACCATTTGCAATGGCTAACATATTCTCAGAAGCCCCTTTTGATTTGCCTGCATCCAGGGTCAATTCCTGCTTCCAAGATACCGGAGAACGCATAATAACATCTGCTGCCAAAGTCTTTGTGGCTTGCAACTTGGACTTCATATCAAGCAATTGGCGCAGTTGTTCATTTTCGGTCTTTAAACTTTCCGCCTCATTTGATTTAACTTCTAATTGATAAATCTGTTTCTTCAAACTTTCATTTTCATTATATGTTCGTGTCAAATGAGCCAAATCTGATTTGACAGAATCAAACCACTGAAAAGGTTTTTGTACAACTCTATCAACCAATGAGATTCCATCTCCTAATTTTGTCACAATTGTACTTGAATAAGTCGTCGCTAAGAGAGCTGACACAAGCAGAACAATGACAAAAACAATAATGACATATTTTGATTTTTTAAAACGGTTCATATCCCTACCTTTATATCAAAAACTGTTACAGTAATTTTTTATGAATTCCTGAAAGCTACTAAGATTTTAAGAAAAATAAGCAACAACCAAGTCCGAGAATAACAAGAATAGTAAGTGTATCCTTTCGAGTCCATTTCAGTTGTCGGTATTGACTTCTGCCTTTTCCCCCCTGATAACCGCGCGCTTCCATGGCAATAGCCAAGGAATCTGCACGTTTTAAACTTGTCGCAAAAAGAGGAATCAAAATGGGAATCATAGCCTTCACCTTTTGAACAATGCTTCCTTCACCAAAATCCACTCCACGCGCTTTCTGTGCATTCATAATCCGCGTCGTATCATCCATTAAGGTCGGAACAAAACGCAAACTCATAGATAGCATTAAGCCAATTTCATGAACTGGAACTTTCACACGCTTTAAAGGTGCTAATAAAGCTTCAACAGCTGATGCCAAACTTAAAGGCATGGTAGTTAAAGTTAACAAAGTTGAAAAGAAAATAATCAATACAAAGCGACAAAAAATAATTCCAGCTTGTTGCAAAGCATAATCTGTGATTCTCACAAATGAAAACTCAAATAAAACATTCCCATTAGAAATGAAAAACAGTTGAAAAATAGTTGTGAAGGCAATCAAGAAAAACATAGACTTCAAGCCCTGAATAAAAAATGAAAGAGATACTCCTGACAAGGCAATAAATATCCCTGTCGCTATAAAAAGAATTAGATTCGTCAAGGGATTATTAGCCCAAAAAACGATTAAAATCAGTAACATCATAGCAAGCAATTTGCTACGTGGATCCAATCGGTGAACAATCGAATCCCCTGGAATATAACGCCCCAAAATCATACTATCCATTTAGCGACTCCTTGAACTCCTCTATCTTAATCGGTAATCGTTTAAATGACACGCCTCTATCAGCCAATCGTTTACAAAAGGCCGTAATTTTAGGTACTCCCAACTGCACTTCTTCCATAAAGACAACATCTTGAAAGACATCACTTGGTTTACCACCCTTAACTAAACGTCCCTTTTCCATCACATAGACTTGATTTGCATATTCAGCAACATCATCCATCAAATGCGTTACCAAGACAATGGTCATCCCTGACTGGTGGAGTTTTTTGAACAAATTCATCAGCTCTTTTCTTCCCAGGGGATCTAGGCCTGCTGTGGGCTCATCTAAGACTAATATGGCTGGTTCCATGGCAAGTATGCCTGCAATGGCGACACGCCTCATTTGGCCACCTGACAGCTCAAACGGACTACGATTATAAAGTGATTCATCAATTCCAACCAGAGCCAGTTTCTCACGCGCAATCTGCTCCGCATCTTCTTCAGAAACTCCAAAATTTTGCGGTCCAAAAGCAACATCTTTCAAAACCGTTTCTTCAAAGATTTGATTTTCAGCAAACTGAAATACCAAGCCAACCTGTTTTCTAATTTGACGAATATCTTTGTTTTTAGAAGTCGAGGTGATTAAGGTATCAAAAACTCGTACACTTCCTTGACTTGGCACCAATAAACCATTTAAAAGTTGTAAAATAGTTGATTTACCACTACCTGTATGCCCAATTAAAGCCGTATAAGAACCATCTTCAATCGTCAAGGAAACATCCGACAAAGCTGTTGAAGCTAAGGGAGTCCCTTCTTGATACGTAAAACTCACATTTTCTAGAGCAATTCCCATAGTTTATCCTCTAGCTCACTTTCTGTCAAATAATTTTCAGGCAAATCATAGCCATTCTGGCTCAAAGAATGTTTTAATTGATTGGAAAAAGGATCGTCTAATCCAATTTGATCTAAATCATTTCGAGAGAAAAGTTCTCTTGGGCTACTAGTTGATTCAATTTCCCCTTTTTTCAGGACCAATACACGGTCACTCATGGCGACTTCTTCCAAATCATGTGTAATGGAAATGACCGTCATATCATAGTCTTTTCGAATTTCTTTTACTGTCTCAATCAGTTCTCTACGCCCCTCAGGATCCAACATACTCGTTGCCTCATCTAGGATTAAAATAGCTGGTCTTAGGGCTACAACACCTGCAATAGCCACACGTTGCTTTTGGCCACCTGATAGACGCGCTGGCTCTCTCTTTTTAAAGTCCAACATGCCAACCAAATCCAGAGCTTCTTCCACTCTCTTTTTCATTTCTTGACGAGAAAGTCCCTGATTTTCCAAACCAAAGGCAACATCATCCTCAACAGTCGCTCCAACAAATTGATTGTCTGGATTTTGAAAAACCATACCGATTTGACGACGTATATTCCAAACATTTTCCTCAGTCAATCGTTGACCATCAATTACAATCTCTCCAGATTCTGCTTCCAGTAAACCATCAATTAAGCGAACCGTCGTTGATTTACCACTACCATTATGCCCTACAATCGAAAGCCATTCTCCACGTTTCACGTGAAACGTAATATCCTTCACATCATAGTATTCCTGACTTTCCTTATAGCGAAAAGAAAGATTTTTTACATCAATTATTGATTTCATTTCGAACCAAATGTCCCTTTAAATACATAGGCACTACCCTTGAAATAATCATAGCCAGAGTAGATAGTGAAAAACAAGGCTACATAAAGTAGAACTTGACCAAGCAAAGTCCAATGTAATAGCAAGAAAATAATCGCAAACATCTGACTAAAAGTTTTAATTTTTCCAGGCATTGCTGCTGCTAAAACTGTTCCACCAGTTTCAACCAATAAAAGCCTTAAACCTGTCACAGCCAACTCACGACAAATAATCACTGCTACAATCCAAGCTGGAGCCATACCTAACTCAATCAGCATAATAAAAGCCGACATTACTAGTAACTTATCCGCCATTGGATCCGCAAACTTCCCAAAGTTGCTAACCACACTCCATTTACGAGCTAAATATCCATCTAAATAGTCGGTAATACTGGCAATAGCAAATATAATAGCTGCTACTATATGACTTTCTAGCGAATTTCCTATCGTTAAAATAAAGATAAAAATAGGTATAAAGAGAATTCGACCTATTGTTAAGAGATTGGGAATTTGTTCTTTTTTCATTCTTTTTTCCTTAATTTCTAGTAAAGGTTACAGTGATTTGTCCAGTTTGAGCTGTTAATTTCGATAAATCAACAGTCTGATCATCTACTGTTAAAGCAACACCTTTGACAACACCTAAAGTAATGGTCACAGGATTTTTTGTTGAAACTGTTGTTTCTGCACTTTTATTATCCGGTGATAAGGTCACACCACCCTCAAGCTCACTTTCTGAAACACTAACCCAACTTCTAGCATCTGAAACCGATAATTGCAATTTTGCGGTTTCCTTACTTGTTTTATAAGCGATTTCTACATAATTTCCTTCACCTGATACACTTATAACTGGTTCAATATTCGAAGAGCTACTTGATGAACCACTACTTGAAGATGGAGTTGCAGAACTAGTCGAGCTTGTTGCTTGGACTACACTATAACTAGACGCAGATGAACGCTCCGGTTGAGTCTGAATATAATTCCAAACATAATAAGTCACAAAAATGACAATCGATAGTGCAAAGAGTATAAAATAAAATAAAGGTAAAAATGATGTCTTATTTTTCTTACTTGAACGTCTCCTACCTGTCAACTCCACTTCATCAACATCTACTTCCTCATAAGTAATCATGCTCCCAGAATCATAAGCATCCAAGACAATTCGCTCATCTAGCTCAACTGCCCACGCATACTTTCTCAAAAAAGAACGAGTATAAAATGGACTAGGAAGTTGATCAAAATCATCAGCTTCCATCGCTTCCAACATATCCAACTGAATTTCTGTTTTTTTGTGTAATTCTTCTAAAGTCAACCCTTGGTTGGTTCTAGCTAAACGTAAAACCTCACCAATTGTTTTTTTCCTCATACTTGTCATTCCTTCTTTCTAGTATCGATTATGATAGGTTACTACGATGGGAATATTGTAAAATCAACTATATCACCATCATCTATTAAATGATGTCCAGCATCAAGGACATCCTCCAAAGTAATTTCCTGTAAAATTTTCGGCAAATCAAAAATTGTCTCACCATTTTCAAAAGCATCATATTGCGTTGCAATAAATTCAAGAGAGTTCATGCTACTGAAAAATTCTCCAAACATCTCTCTTTTGATAATGTCTAAATGATCCTCTGTAATATCTATATCCTTTGTGAAATTACGAATAGCCTTTTTAAACTGATGAGATAAAGCAACTGGCTCTTTTGTATCCATTGTCAACATAACAAAATGAAAACGACTTGTTACTTCAACTTCCAGAGATAAGGACGCATCAATTTTACCTGATTCATATAATTTCTGAAAACGATCCGAAGTCCAACCAAACATCATTGCAAACAATAATTTTAATAAAATATGATATCGATAGCAATCCGCTTCAGCAACTTCTTGCTTACCTCTAATACCAATCGCTAGTTTGGGAGAAGACACTTCCATTCTCATACTGTCTGTTTGCTTTACATCTTGTAAAACAAGCTTTTCTCTTACTACTTCCTGAACATCTAAATCTTTCAGTTCTTTGCTTTCAAAATAGTCCTGTACTCGTTCCACATCAAAATTACCAACGAAAAACAGAGACATGTTTACAGGTTTGTAAAATCTTGTAAAATTTTCTTGCAAATTAGTTAGATTGATTTGGGAAATTGACTCCTCACTTCCAACTATATCAGTTGCTAAAGGTGTACCAGGATACAAATTCGCTAAAGTTGAAAAGAATAAACACGAATCTGGATCATCTTGATACATTTCTCGTTCTTGCTGTATAATATCCTGCTCCCTTAAAATAGAATCTTCAGTAAATTGTGCTGATGTTACCAATTCATCAAGTAAGTCCAAATTTTCTAAAAAATGATCCGTTGCTGAAAAGAGATAGTTTGTTTTTGTAAAGCTTGTAAAGGCATTACTATCTGCACCTAGACTCGTAAAAGCCGACATCAAATCGCTAGCATCTTCTCTCTCAAATAATTTATGTTCAAGAAAATGAGCAATTCCCGCAGGATATTCTTTTACATATCCGTCAACTTCTGTTACAAGCGTATCTACCGAACCAAACTGTACAGTTACACTCCCGTAAACCTCTTTAAATTCCTTTTTAGGCAAAAGAGCAACTGTCAATCCGTTGGACAAACGAGTTCGATAAACCATTTCTTTTACAGCTGGATAGTACTTTTCTTCAAAAACAACCTTTGTCATTCTATTCCTTCCATAAAGTAAATTGCTTGTAATTTCACATTACTAGCTGCTCTACAAATAGCATCTTTGTCAACTTGCTCAAGTTTTGCAATCCAACCTTTAAATTCTGCTGAAGATTTTCCAAGTAAGGCATTTTGATAAGCACGTTCAATCAATGAAGATTGATTATCTTGAGAAAGCAACAAAGACCGACGAATCATTTCCTTGGTCTGCTCTAGCTCAAGCTCTGTAAAATAACCTTTTTTTAAATCAAGCAGTTGATTATTCATCATTTTTCGAGCCTGATTCCGATTTTCTCGATCAATGCCAGCATACATCCTCAAGAATCCACTAAATAAATCAAGCTGACTTGAAATAGTATAAGCCAATCCAGCATTTTCACGGACATTTGTAAATAGTTTAGAGTGAGCAAATCCACCAAGTAAACCATTCATTACAATCATGGGTAAATGTTGCTCATCACCATATTCAGAAGGGCAATGATAGCCTAATTCCAAAATGGATTGTCCCACATTTTTCCGAGCCATACCTTCCTGAAGGATATTGGAATAAGGTTGACAATACTGAACCTTCACATCTCCTTTTCGACCTTTAAAGTTAAATGATTCTAATACATTTTGAATTTCAACCTCATTAAAATCACCTAGGAAAAAGAAATCTATTCGATCATTGGCCAAAAATTCTTGGAAACAAGAATAAGAACTTTGTGGAGTTTCAGCTAAAATACGATTTCGTAAATCACTATATTCCAATTTGAGACGTTCATCATAAAAAAACAATTTATCTAATTCTTTATGTGCGAAATAAAAAGAATCATCCATATCAGCTGCTAAACTTGCTAGCAATTGTTTTTTCTCAATTTCAAATAAGGCCGGATCAAACCCATTATCAACTACTATGGGTGAGAAAAGAGTCTCTTTTACTAGTTCCAAAACCTGAGAAGTTAGCACATTTTTCCTACTTAAAAACTCATCACGAACATAGGTAAATGTCAATTCTACAATATGACTTTGCCCTCTTCTGAAACAATTGGTTGACATATCTGTACCGTATAGACTGGCCAAATGTCTTCTCAAATCTTGAGAAGTGGGATACATCTGATTAGCAGTCTCTAGCATACTCGCACTCAACATGCGACCTGCAATCGTATCGAGGGATAATGGAGCGGTAAAACGCACGGCGATTTTGTTCGTTTTAAACTTTTTTGATTGGATAAAATGTGTTGAAATTCCATGCACTAACTCCATGATTTACCTCCTTATATACAGACTTCTATTATATCACGAAAAACTGAAATTTTCTTGTTCTCTGTAACACTTTTGAAATAAAAATCGCTTACATTATTCCTTGTTTCTCTCACTATTTTTAGGAAAATATGGTATAATACCAAAGATTGAGGTGAATTATGGAATACAAATTATTTGAAGAATTTATTACCCTCCAAGCACTACTCAAAGAACTTGGAATTACACATAGCGGAGGAGCTATCAAATCATTTCTCTCTGAACATTCTGTTTACTTTAATGGGGAATTAGAAAGTCGTCGTGGTAAAAAACTTCGTATTGGCGATAAAGTTGACATCCCTGACATGAATATTGACATCTTGTTGACACAACCTACTTCTGAGGAGCAAGAGGAGTATCAGGCTGATAAAGTTGAAAAAGAACGAATCGCTAAACTTGTTAAGGAGATGAATAAGGGGGTAAAAAAAGATAAATCAAAACCTACTTCATCACCCAAAAGCAAACAAGCTCCGCGATTTCCTGGTAGATAATCATGTGGCTACAACACCTATCTCTCAAGACTTTTCGTAACTATAAAGAGACGAAAATAGACTTTAACCCTAAATTGAATGTCTTTTTAGGACGCAATGCGCAAGGTAAAACAAATATGTTAGAGGCTATCTATTTTTTAGCCTTAACACGTAGTCATCGGACTCGAACAGATAAAAATCTCATTCATTTTGACGAGGAACAACTTCATCTTTCAGGTCTTGTTCAAAAACAAACGGGATCCATTCCTCTCGAAATCGAACTAACACAAAAAGGCCGTGTGACAAAAGTGAATCATTTAAAACAGGCACGCCTTTCAGATTATGTCGGACACATGAATGTTGTCTTATTTGCTCCTGAAGATTTACAACTAATTAAAGGAGCACCTTCGGTTCGACGAAAATTCATTGATATGGAGCTTGGGCAAATTAAGCCAATCTATTTATCTGATTTAACTAATTATAACCACATCCTTAAACAAAGAAATACCTATCTAAAATCAGCTCAAACAATAGATGAAACCTTCCTTTCAGTACTAGATGATCAGCTAGTCGATTATGGATGTCGTGTGATGAATCACCGCTTAGATTTCATAAAAAAACTAGAATCATTTGGGCGTAAGAAACATTTTGAACTCTCTAATCAGATTGAAGAGTTGTCAATAGCCTATCAATCTTCTGTCAAGATAGCTGACAAAGAAAACTTATCAGAATCTTTCAAAATTGCTTTAGAAAAAAGTAGGTCCAGAGATTTATTTAAAAAGAATACTGGTGTTGGTCCTCATCGAGATGATATTTCTTTTTATATAAATGGGATGGATGCTAGCTTTGGAAGTCAAGGTCAACATCGTAGTCTCGTCCTTTCTATAAAATTAGCAGAAATCGAATTAATGGAAAGTATTACTACAGAGTCTCCAATATTACTACTTGACGATGTTATGAGCGAACTTGACAACACTAGACAACTAAAATTATTAGAAACGATTTCTCATTCAATCCAAACCTTTATTACAACAACCAGCTTAGATCATCTTCAGAATCTACCAGAAAATCTAAGTATTTTCGCTATTCAGGGTGGTAAAGTTTCTGTAAACAAAAATTGACAGCATTGTAAAAGAACTCCTGTTTTCACTGGAGTTCTTTTCATTGTTTTTACATAGAATAATTTGGTGCCTCATTAGTAATTTGTACATCATGAGGATGGCTTTCTTTCAAACCAGCACCAGACATTTCAATAAATTGAGCGTTATCGTGTAGTTCTTTAAGGTTAGCTGCACCACAGTAACCCATACCAGAGCGAATACCACCAATCATTTGGAAGACAATATCAGCTGCCGCTCCTTTATAAGCAACACGACCTTCAATTCCTTCTGGAACGAGTTTGTTTGCTTCATTGACAGAACCTTGGAAGTAACGATCGCTTGAGCCTTTCTTCATAGCAGCGATTGAACCCATACCACGGTAAGTCTTGAATTTACGTCCTTGGAAGATTTCGGTTTCTCCTGGAGCTTCATCAGTTCCAGCAAACATAGATCCAAGCATAACAGCATTTCCACCAGCCGCAAGAGCTTTTACAATATCTCCAGAATACTTGATTCCACCGTCAGCAATGATCGTTTTACCATATTCACGCGCAACAGCTGCAGCATCATAGATAGCTGTTACTTGTGGAACACCAACACCTGCAATCACACGAGTAGTACAGATAGAACCTGGTCCAATACCAACCTTGACAACGTCTACACCTGCTTCATAAAGAGCACGTGCACCTTCAGCAGTAGCAATATTTCCAGCAATCAAAGTACGGTCTGGGAAATGAGCACGAATCTCAGCAATTTTACGCAAGACACCTGCAGAATGACCATGCGCAGTATCAATAACAATCGCATCCGCTCCTGCCTCAAAAAGAGCCTCTGCACGTTCAAATGTATCTGAAGTAACACCTACTGCACCTGCAACTAGAAGACGACCAAACTCATCTTTAGCCGCATTTGGAAACTCAATAACTTTTTCAATATCTTTGATGGTAATCAAACCAGAAAGACGGCCTTCTTCATCTACCAACGGAAGTTTTTCAATACGGTGTTCTTGAAGAATGCTTTCAGCCGTTACAAGATCTGTACCCACAGGAGCAGTCACAAGATTTTCACTGGTCATATGGTTTGAAATTGGTTGGTTATAATCTGAAATAAAACGAAGATCTCGGTTTGTCAAAATACCAACCAATTTACGATTTTCAAGTGTTTCAACAACTGGAACACCACTGATGCGGTAACGACCCATAAGCTCATCTGCTTCAGCAATTGTATGTTCAGGTGTCAAGAAGAACGGATCAATAATAACTCCATTTTCAGAACGTTTTACCTTGCGAACCTCGTCTGCTTGTTGAGCAATTGACATGTTTTTATGGATAACTCCGAGACCACCTGCACGAGCAATAGCAATGGCCATTTGACTCTCTGTAACTGTGTCCATGGCAGCGGTAATAATTGGGATATTTAAAGTCAAATTATCTGCCAATTTAGTTGTTAAATCTGCATCGTTAGGCAACACATGACTTTCAGCTGGAATAAGCAATACATCATCAAAGGTAAAACCTTTTTTCAAAAATTTAGTGTCCCAATTAGACATTCGAAGTTTCCTCTTTTCTTTCTTTTTGAGCTTGACTCTTTTTATATTGTATCTATCATACCATTCTATAAAAATTTGTCAAATATTACAGGGGTAAATAAAAAACTATCTTTTCTTTGAGATAGAAATGATAGTTTCTTGTAAAATAAACTTAGTTAAAGTAATGAAGTCCCATTGCTCCTTTAACCTCAGATAGGGTTTGACCTGCAACTTCACGCGCTCTCTCACTACCTTTTTGAAGCATATTATAAACTTCTCCCATATCCTTAGCAAATTCAATACGGCGCTCACGAATAGGACCCAGTTCACGTTCTAATATTTCAAGTAGATAACGCTTGGTCTTCACATCACCAAGACCACCTCGTTGATAATGTTCTTTCATGTCAGCAATTTCTTGAGCATCTTCTGGACGACCAAAAACATCTAGATAATGGAAAACCATATTTCCTTCAATTTTACCTGGATCCTCAATGCGGATATGATCTGGATCTGTATACATACTCATTACTTTTTTACGCAAAGTATCCGCATCATCAGCTAAATAGATACCATTATTGAGTGATTTAGACATTTTAGCATTTCCATCTAAACCAGGCAAACGCCCTGCTCTCTCATTTTCTGGATAAATACCTTCCGGCTCTACCAAGACATCACAGTTATATGCATTGTTAAAAGAACGAACAATTTCACGAGTTTGCTCAATCATTGGTTTCTGATCTGTCCCAACAGGAACATAATTAGCCTTGAAAGCTGTGATGTCAGCTGCTTGAGCTATTGGATAGACCAAGAATCCTGTCGGAATGCTTTCTCCAAATCCTTTCTGAGCAATCTCTGTTTTGACAGTTGGATTGCGCTCCAAACGTGCTAATGAAACTAGATTCATATAGTACATAGACAACTCAGCTAATTCTGGAATTTGACTTTGAATAAATATAGTTGATTTACTCGGATCCAATCCAACTGCAAGATAATCCAAAGCCACATTTGCGATAGACTCTACAATGGTTTGAGGATCTTTGGCATGATCTGTCAAGGCTTGTTGGTCAGCCAAGAACACAAACATATCATACTTATCCTCTTCCTGTAATAATACTCGATTTTTGAGACTTCCAACATAATGTCCAATATGCAATTTTCCTGTTGGACGGTCTCCTGTTAAAATAATGGGTTTAGTCATTTTATTCTCCTTCGATATAGTCCCTTCAATTATAGCATTTTTTTAATGAAATAACTGTAATTTATCAAAATAAATCAGCCTTGCTATTTACGGATTTGTGTAAAGTATGCTGTAAATTTAATTTACACAAAATTGACAGATAAAAATTTGAATATTTCCGTATTTTCTAGTAGAATAAATATATTACACATATAGGAGAAAAACATTGCTTACAGTATCTGATGTTTCACTACGTTTTAGTGATCGCAAACTTTTTGATGATGTCAATATCAAATTTACAGAAGGAAATACTTATGGATTAATTGGTGCTAATGGTGCCGGAAAATCAACATTCTTAAAAATTTTAGCGGGTGATATCGAACCTACTACTGGTCACATCTCTCTTGGTCCAGATGAACGTCTCTCTGTTCTTCGTCAAAATCACTTTGACTATGAAGACGAACGTGCCATTGATGTGGTTATCATGGGAAATGAAAAACTTTATAGCATCATGAAAGAGAAAGATGCTATCTACATGAAGGAAGATTTCTCAGATGAGGATGGAGTGCGTGCTGCCGAACTCGAAGGAGAGTTTGCTGAGCTTGGAGGCTGGGAAGCAGAAAGCGAAGCCTCTCAACTACTTCAAAACCTAAACATTCCAGAAGAATTGCACTATCAAAACATGAGCGAATTAGCCAACGGTGAAAAAGTAAAGGTTCTCCTCGCCAAAGCACTTTTTGGTAAACCAGATGTTCTTCTTTTGGACGAGCCTACCAACGGTTTGGATATCCAATCGATTACTTGGTTAGAAGACTTCTTGATTGACTTTGATAACACAGTTATCGTAGTATCCCACGACCGTCACTTCTTAAACAAAGTATGTACTCACATGGCCGATCTTGACTTTGGAAAAATCAAACTCTATGTCGGGAACTACGACTTCTGGAAGGAATCTTCTGAGCTCGCTGCTAAATTGCTAGCAGACCGTAATGCTAAAGCAGAAGAAAAAATTAAGCAATTGCAAGAATTCGTAGCTCGTTTCTCTGCCAATGCTTCTAAATCAAGACAAGCAACCTCACGTAAAAAAATGCTTGATAAGATTGAGCTAGAAGAGATTGTACCATCTAGTCGTAAATATCCATTTATCAACTTTAAAGCAGAGCGTGAGATCGGTAATGATCTCTTGACGGTAGAAAATCTAACTGTAAAGATTGATGGTGAGACTATTTTAGATAATATCAGCTTTATCTTGCGTCCAGGTGATAAGACAGCGCTTATTGGACAAAATGACATCCAAACGACTGCATTAATTCGTGCAATCATGGGGGACATTGACTATGAAGGAACTGTCAAGTGGGGAGTAACTACTAGCCGTTCTTACTTGCCAAAAGATAACTCGGCAGATTTTGCAGGGGGAGAGTCAATCCTTGACTGGTTGCGTCAATTCGCAAGTAAAGAAGAAGATGACAATACTTTTCTACGTGGCTTCCTCGGCCGTATGCTCTTCTCTGGAGATGAGGTTAACAAACCTGTAAATGTCTTGTCAGGGGGAGAAAAAGTTCGTGTCATGCTTTCAAAACTTATGCTCTTAAAATCAAATGTCCTTGTACTTGATGATCCAACCAATCACTTGGACTTGGAATCTATCTCAAGCTTGAATGATGGATTGAAAAACTTTAAAGAATCAATCATCTTTGCCAGCCATGACCACGAGTTTATTCAAACTCTAGCTAACCATATCATTGTCTTGTCTAAAAATGGCGTCATTGACCGTATCGATGAAACCTATGATGAATTCCTAGAAAATGCAGAAGTACAAGCAAAAGTTAAAGAACTTTGGAAAGACTAAAATCTTCAAAACTCAGTTGGGTTAACCAGCTGAGTTTTCTAACATTTTATGAGGTAACATGAAATTATTTTTTAAAACATATTGGACCTGTTTTGTTTCTTTCATCATTCCCGTAATCATTATGATAGGAGTATATCTATCTCAAGGTATCTACTGGAATAGCGATACATCTCCACTATTAGGAGATGGGTTTCATCAATACGTTATTTTTGATGTAGCTTTACGAAATATCCTACACGAAAATGGTAGTTTGTTCTACACCTTTACAAGTGGCCTCGGATTAAATTTCTATGCCCTATCTAGTTATTACTTGGGAAGTTTCCTTTCACCACTAGTTTACTTTTTTGATCTAACTAATATGCCAGATGCTGTCTATCTGACAACTCTCTTAAAATTTGGATTGATTGGACTGTCAACTTACTTTAGTTTAAATAAATTATTTAAATCGATTCCTAAGCCTTTAAAACTAGCTTTATCTACTTCCTATGCTCTGATGAGTTTCACTGTCAGTCAATTAGAGATAAAAACCTGGCTAGATGTTTTTATCTTGATTCCTTTAATTATAACTGGTTTACAGCTACTTATCACTGAAAAGAAATTCCTATTGTACTTTACAAGTCTGTCAATCTTATTTATCCAAAATTATTATTTTGGCTATATGACAGCACTGTTTCTTATTTTCTGGTATCTCTGTCAAATTTCTTGGGATTTTAAAACACGAAAATCATCTGTTCTTGATTTCATAGTTATCTCCTTTTTAGCTGGTATGGCTAGTTTGATTCTGACTCTTCCTACTCTATTTGATTTACAGACACATGGAGAAAAATTAACTGAAGTTACAAAGTTTCAAACTGAAAGTAGCTGGTATCTTGATCTCTTTGCTAAGCAATTCATTGGTTCCTTTGACACAACAAAGTATGGGGCTATCCCAATGATTTTTGTTGGACTGCTTCCCTTTATTTTAACTATTTTATTTTTTACGCTGAAATCTATTAAGTTTCACGTGAAACTGATCTATGCAATCTTCTTTACATTTTTAATTGCAAGCTTTTATATAGAAGCTCTTGATTTATTTTGGCAAGGCATGCATACTCCAAACATGTTTTTACATCGCTATGCTTGGATTTTCTCTACCTTGTTAATTTACACAGCAGCGGAAGTCTTAAATCGTCTAAGAGAAATTAAAATCTGGAACTTTTTAGTTTCGCTTTTTCTTGTAGTAACAGGATTTTTAGCTACCATCTATCTAAAATCGCATTATTCTTTTTTAACAGATTTGAATATTCTGCTGACTCTTGAATTTTTGGTTGTCTATTCGCTTTTACTCCTTGCATTTATCAAAAAGTTTATCTCTGTAAATCTATTTGCCATTCTAATCTCTTTATTTATAATGGTTGAAATAAGTTTAAATGCTTCATCTCAAATGGACGGAATTGCAAAGGAATGGGGATTTGCTTCTCGAAGTGCATATAGTAGAGATATCCCAGCTATGGAATCTTTCTCAACATATATTGAGGATCCATTTACTCGTACTGAGAAACTACAAACTCAGACAGGGAATGATAGTATGAAATTTAACTACAATGGAATATCTCAATTTTCATCTGTTCGAAATCGTTCAGCAAGCTCTACTTTGGATAAACTTGGCTTTAAATCCTCTGGGACCAATCTCAATCTCCGTTATGCAAATAATAGTATTTTGGCTGATAGTTTATTTGGCATCCAGTACAATATCTCAGACAGTCCTATTGATAAGTATGGTTTCCAAGATATCTATCAAAAAGATAATCTTACCCTATATGAAAATCAATACTCTCTTCCGATTGCATTTGCTAGTCAATCTATTTACAATGATGTCAAGTTCAATGAACATACTTTAGATAATCAAGCCTCGTTTTTAAATCAACTTGCTGACGTCAATTTTGATTATTTTTCTCCAATACCCTATGAAAAAACAGAGAATACTGATGATTTGATTACTGTTACAAGTTCTTCAAATGAAGATGCAGCAATCCAATATCAAATTGAAGTGCCAGAAAACAGCCAAGTTTATCTTTCTTTCACAAACCTTCACTTTTCTAATGATAAACAAAAGAAAGTTGACATCCTTGTCAATGGGGAAAAGAAAACTTTTACAACTGATAATGTCTTCTCCTTCTTTAATCTAGGCTATACAAAAGAGAAAAAAACTTTCAATATTAATGTTAGTTTCCCTGGAAATTCACAGGTATCATTTGAATCTCCTGCCTTCTATCGTTTAGATACCAAAACTTTCACCGAGGCAATTCAAAAAATTAAAGAACAACCAGTAACGGTATCAACTTCTAAAAACAAAGTCTTTGCTACATATGATGTTAAACAAAATACGTCCATTTTCTTCACCATTCCTTATGATAAAGGCTGGTCTGCCTACCAAGATGGTAAGAAAATAGAAATTAAACAAGCTCAAACTGGTTTTATGAAAGTTGACGTTCCTAAGGGAAAAGGAACTATTACACTTTCCTTTATTCCCAATAGTTTTATTACTGGAGCAATTTGTTCCTTTACTTCTCTCTTACTATTTGGAATCTATAATCACAGACGAAAGTCATCTAAAGCATAAAAAATCGACCAATTAATCGGTCGATTTTTTTAATCTTCTTCCATTTTCTTAGGTCGATAGGCTAGCATACCTAAACCAGTAAATAGGGCTAATATCACAGCAAGGAAAATGACTTGATGATGAATATTTCCTGTCATAGAGATTGTTTGTCGTAATCCCGAAACTGAATAACTCATTGGTAACCAAGGATTGATGGCTCTAAAGAAATCATTTGTCAAAGCAAGTGGGTAAGTACCTGCACTTGATGCTAACTGTAATAAAAGCAAAATAAGAGAAAAGAAAGCTCCTATACGGCTATTCCATGTTGTTAAAGCAGTCACCATGGACATGAATACTAAACTTGTTAGGATAATGAGAATAAATGTTCTCATCTCATGATTAGCCGTTAGACCAATAAGATGAACTCCTCCATATACCAAAATTCCTGCCAAAACAGCTATAATACCATTTATTTCTGCTCGAGATTTCAACCAAGCCCAACGACTCTCTGGATGACGTCCTGAAGGCAGCTTCGCAAAGATCATATTTGTTGATATTGCTGCAACAAAAAGAGCAACTGATATCATATAAGGAGACATTGCAACTCCATTTACAGGAACTTGATCATTGTCTGTTTTAGAAAGACTGAGAGGATTTGATAAAATCTCTGCATTTTTAGATTCCGTAGATGCTGATTTGAGTTGATCACTAGCATTACTCAATCCTTGTCCTAAAGAAGCAACTCCTGTCTGTAAACCTTCCAAGCCAGAAGTTAACTTTGTTCCACCTTCTGCTAGTTTCCCAGCTCCATCTGCAAATTTATTAGCTCCACTTTCTAATTGAGAAGCACCTGAAATTAACTGACTGGATTTGTCAGCTAGTTGGCTAGAGCCTGACTGTAATTTATCAACTCCTGCTATCAATTCTTGACTCTTTTGATTCAATTCATTAGAGCCATTTGATAATTTTTCAATACCAGACACTAATTCTGGAGTTTTTTCAACTAATTGACCAACTCCTGCTGTCAAGTTAGAAGATTTTTGTGTCAAGGTAGTTGAGCCTGAAACTAATTGGTCCAAACTACCTATCAAGGTGGAATTCTTTTCACTTAGTTGACTTGCGCCTTGAGAAACTTTATCAACACCTGCAGTATATGCATTTACACCCGATGTAATCGACTGACTAGCAGGAACTAATTTGCTAGAAACAGCTCCTTGTATCTCTGTTAATCCACTTGACAATCCCGTCAAAGAAGTAGAAGCAATAGGTAATACTTGATTAGCTTGATTTTTTAATGTCGAAAGATTTGAAGATTGATTTTGTAAGTTTTCCAAACTTCCCTGTAAACCTTGTACTAAAGCTACAATTGACTGAGCCGATTGAATACTATCAGTCGAATTTTGAGATACAGAAGCGCTTATCTCAGCTTGTTGCTCACTTGTCAATGATTGATAAGCTGCTGTCGATTGAATATTAGCTAATGTAGTCACTTTATCAGACTGAGCACTTGCTAACATTTGATTAGAAAGAGATACTATACTTGATAAAACAGAATCTAATTGTTTTGTATCTCCAACATCAATATTTTGAATAGCTTGATTTAACTGATTCAAATCAGAAGATAATTGATTAATTTGATCTTTTTGCTCAGATGAAGCATCTAACTTGCTAGAAAGTTGTTGAATCCCTTCACTTAATTGCTCCACCCCCATTCGAAGTGTAGCTGATTGATTAGATAACTGATTAGCACCTGTTGCAAGACTTCCCACTCCATTGGTGTAGGCACTAACACCAGATGAAAATTGATTAAGACCAGCATTGAGCTGAGAAACACCGCCAGTATAAGATTCTACACCAGTATATAATTGATTAATTCCCCTCACTAATTCAGGACTTTTAGAAGATAATTGACCTAACCCACTATCTAATTGACTCACTGCACCAGTATATGTAACTAAACCACTATTAAAATTCCCTAAGCCAAGATGAAGTTGTTCAACACCAGAGACATAAGAGGATAATCCTTTAGTAAACTGCTCCGTTCCATTTGAAAATGTTAAACTTGAATCTGCTAAAGAGTGTAGGTTAGTAGTTAATGTTTGACTTCCTGCCACTAACTGATTCGCTCCATCAGTTAGTTTTTCACTACCAGACGCTACTTGACTTATCCCATTCTTTAAATCGACCATTTTGTTAAATAAAGCTTTAGTATAAGTCTCGGTTACATTGGTAGAAACATTCTGCTTTAATTGTGTCATTGCAGAATCACTCATCTTGCTGGCAATAAAGCTATGACCACTTGAAGTCTGATAATCGATTTGCATTTGCTCTGGATGATTCGTTAAAATAGAAACTGCTTTTTCAGATAAATCACTTGGTAAAGTCACTACCATATAGTAATCGCCATCTTCCAATCCCTTCTTTCCTTCATCTTCATCTACAAAATGAAAATCCAATGATTTATTTTGCTCTAAATTAGACACCATGTCTTTTCCTATAGACATGGTATTACCATTATAGGAAGCTTCTTTATCATTATTGACAACTGCCACAGGTAAGTCAGACAATTGACCATATGGATCCCACATTGATGACAAAAATATGACATTGTACAGAGCGGGAATAAGAGAAATCCCTATCATGACAATAATAAAGTTTGGTTTTTTAAAAATTGCTTTCCATTCTTTAAACATAGTTTCTCCTTTTTTAAACACATTGTCTAAAATTTTGATATAATAGATTATACAATAAAAAATATAAATTACAAGATAAAAAAATCAATTTTTAGACACATAGTCTAATTTGTTTATAAGGAGGAAATATGCAAGAAAGTAACAAACGCTTAAAAACAAAGCGAACTATTGAAAATGCTATGGTACAACTACTGATAGAACAGCCATTTGATCAAATTTCTACTGTCAAGTTAGCAAAAAAAGCCGGAATTAGTCGTTCCAGCTTCTATACTCACTATAAGGATAAGTATGATATGATTGAGCACTATCAAAGCAAGCTATTTCATACATTTGAATATATTTTTCAAAAACATGCTCATCACAAAAAAGATGCTATTTTAGAAGTCTTTGAATATCTAGAGTCAGAACCACTTCTGGCTGCCCTTCTTTCTGAAAATGGGACTAAAGAAATCCAAAATTTCTTACGAAATAAACTTCATATCATGCTCAGCACAGATTTACAAAAACGCTTTATGCAACTGAATCTCAATACCACTGAATTAGCATATAGTAGCATCTATCTAACTCACGCACTTTTTGGTGTTTGCCAAACTTGGATTGCACATGGAAAAAAAGAAAGTCCTCAAGAAATAACAGACTTCCTTATGAAGATGCTTGGTGATATAAATTGATACAAAAAAGGGAACAACACTATGTTCCCTTTTATCTATACTCCGCCAGTAGGACTCGAACCTACGACATCATGATTAACAGTCATGCGCTACTACCAACTGAGCTATGGCGGATAAAATAGTCCGTACGGGATTCGAACCCGTGTTACCGCCGTGAAAAGGCGGTGTCTTAACCCCTTGACCAACGGACCTTCTATCTGTAGCAGATATAACCATTATATCAATTTCTTGCTAATTGTCAATTACTTTTGAGATTTTTTCTCTAGAATATCTTTTAATTTTCTAATTTTTAATCTTGAAATAGGACAACGATGGTCTTCATAGAAAACAATTTCTAAGTTTTTTCGATCAATTTCTCTGATATTGCCTATATTTACCAAAAATGACTTGTGAGGAGAATAAAATCTCTGAGTATGTTTGTCCTTTTCCTGAATATCTGTCATGGTACCGTAAAACTCTTTGGCAAAATTCTTACCAATAATGCGCAATTTATGAGAAACTCCTGTCGTTTCAATATACAGAATGTCATGGTAAGGAATTTTTAAATCATTTCCCTTGTAATTGTAGTCAAAATAATCTACCACATCTTCATTTTCAAGTAACATACTCTTCGTGTAGAAGATATTCTGCTCAATTCTCTTTTTAAATAACTCATCATTGATATCCTTATCAACAAAATCTAGGGCTGATACCTGGTATTTATAGGTTAGAGTCGCAAACTCTGATCGACTGGTGATAAAGACGATAATAGCATAAGGATTGTGATGACGAATAAACTGGGCAACTTCAAACCCTTTTTTCTCAATCCCATGAATATCAATATCTAGAAAATAAAGCTGGTTTACTTCATCATTTTCGATATATTCCTTAAACTCACGAACTTTTCCCGTTGTCTTGTATGATATTGGAATATTCGATTCTTTCGAAATTTCATCCAATATTCTCTCTAGTCTCACTTGATGTTCAATAACATCTTCTAAAATTAAAACTTTCATTCAAATTCCCTCTTAAATCTAATGATTTGTCTAAATGTACTGCCTTCCATCTCTGTTTCTAAAATAATATTATTGTACTTATCTAATAGTTCTTTCACATTATTTAATCCTACTCCGCGATTTCTTCCCTTAGTGGAGAATCCTAAAGCAAATAGATCTCCTGAAGGAGTCATCGTCATTTTACATGAATTCTGAATCACAATAACTGTTTCAGTTTCCATCTTAATAACTGCTACTTCCATCTGCTTTTTATAACTATCAGCCGATCCTTCGACAGCATTGTTCAATAAAACGCTCATGATACGAACCAAATCCAATAGTTCAATTGGGAGCTTAGTAATCGTATCTTTTACTTCCAGTGTAAACTCTACACCATTATTTCGAGCATAAACAATTGACTGAGCAACCAAACTTCGTAAAGCTGAATCTTCTATGTTGTTCAAATCAAAGTAAGTATACTTATCTGAACGCAGTTTGTGATTAGCTTTAACCAAAACTTCATTGTAAACTCTGTCAATTTCCTGTAAATCACCACTGTCAATTGCCATCTGCATGCTGACAAGCATCCCAGCATAGTCATGTCTAAACCCACGTATTTCATTATACAAAGCAACAATTTCATCTGTGTAGTTTTGTAAATGTTTCTGTTCAAATTTCTTCTGCTTCAAAGCAATCTCTTTCTCCATTTGTTCTTTATGAGAATTCATTGCAAAGAAAGTCAAAAGTAAAGAGATAAAGACAATAGATGATAAAATACTTCCAAAACTATTCAAATGTTTAATCGTACTTACCATATCTGAAATGAAAGATACAATATGTAGAAGTAGTAAAGCAAAAAAGACTTTTTTCAAGAAAGGATAGAGATAATCTTTGTCAAAATAGTTTAGTTCCAAATGGAAATAACGAATGATTGTTACGATAACGAGATAAGTCAACACCGTTACAACTAAAAAGAATAGGCCATAATATTGTAAAACAAAATTGTCTCCTGTTAGAGAGGAGAAAGTTACAGACAGAAAGGTATGAGTGCTCTCATATAAAAGAGATATTAGTAAACTTAGGAATAGTCCTCTATCCCTCTTATACTGTTTAATACATTTAAAATAGAAATATAGCATCAAAGGAAATAAAAATGTTCCAATCCCTAACCCCTCTAAGTATAGAAGATAAAAAGGAAGGTCAAGTACTGTTCCTACTAGTAATGTATAACCACCAAAAAAGCATAATTCCTTTGTTTTTATTTGCCTTTTACAAATTAAACGGTAACTTTGACTAATAATAAAAACATATAATATCAAATCTACTAATAAGAAAAAATCCATTATTCTACTCCCTTATCTTCTTTTGAAGAGATTAAGTAAACTATTAATTGTTTTTCTAGTTTCCCCACCTCGAATCTCCTGCAAGTCTTTTTCCTTCAAGGCTACAAACTGTTCCAATTTAACTGTGTTTTTCATAATAAAATCTCCTAAAGTGTTTTTTCCTGTAAGCTAACTTACAAAAACTATTATACAAAATGGAATTTCATTGTAGATAAAATTCTCTCAACTGTCATTTTTTTCTCCCCAAGTGTACTTTTTTAAGAAAAAAGCCGGGAAAATTCCCAGCTTTGCTACTATATTGATCCCAGCAGGATTCGAACCTGCGACCGTTCGCTTAGAAGGCGAATGCTCTATCCAGCTGAGCTATGAGACCTAATACAGCTATTCTACCAAAAATCCAATTGAAAGTCAATTTTCTATTTATGATAGGGTGATCCCTGCTGAATCGTAAAAGCCCGATAGATTTGTTCAACAAGGACTAGTCTCATTAACTGATGAGGCAAGGTTAAGCGACCAAAACTAACAGAAAGATTGGCTCTTTTTTTTACATCCTGTGCTAACCCCAGACTCCCTCCAATAATAAAGGTAAGAGTAGAAAATCCTTTTATAGAAGCTTCTTCTAGCTGCTTACTAAATTCTTCTGAGGAGAAAGTTCTCCCTTCGATAGCCAACGCAATAACAAAATCACGGTCACCAACTTTTGATAAAATTCTCTGACCTTCTATTTCTAAAATCTTTTGATTTTCTGACTCACTGGCCCTATCTGGTGTTTTTTCATCTGCTAGCTCAATCATTTCAAGCTTAGCAAATCGAGAAATTCGTTTTGAATACTCTGCGATACCATCTTTTAAATACTTTTCTTTCAGTTTCCCAACTGTTACAACTTTAATTTTCATGACTCTATTCTAACATATTCTCTATTTTTTCACATCTTATTCACAAAATAAAAGGTTAATTTTAGCCGAGAAAACCACAGATTTTTGAAAGTTATCCACAATCTGTGAAAAACTTTTATTTTTAAGTTATAATTAAGCTAGTCAGTTTATACTTTCATTAATCTAAAACATATGGAGGCAAATATGAAACATCTCAAAACATTTTACAAAAAATGGTTTCAATTATTAGTCGTTATCGTCATTAGCTTTATTAGTGGAGTCTTGGGGAGTCTTTCAATAAACCAACTAACTCAGAAAAGTACTGTAAGTAACTCCAACAACAATAGTACTATTACACAGACTGCCTATAAAAACGAAAATTCAACAACACAGGCTGTTAACAAAGTAAAAGACGCTGTTGTTTCTGTTATTACTTATTCAGCTAACAGACAAAATAGCGTATTTGGCAATGATGATACAGATACAGATTCTCAGCAAATCTCTAGTGAAGGATCTGGGGTTATTTATAAAAAGAATGACAAAGAAGCTTATATTGTCACCAACAATCACGTTATAAATGGTGCCAGCAAAGTAGATATTCGTTTGTCAGATGGAACTAAGGTACCTGGAGAAATCGTCGGAGCTGACACTTTCTCTGATATTGCTGTCGTCAAAATATCTTCAGAAAAAGTGACAACAGTAGCGGAATTTGGTGATTCTAGTCAGTTAACCGTAGGAGAAACTGCTATTGCTATCGGTAGCCCGTTAGGTTCTGAATATGCTAATACTGTCACTCAAGGTATCATATCTAGTCTCAATCGAAATGTATCTTTAAAATCTGAAGATGGACAAGCCATTTCTACAAAAGCCATCCAAACTGATACTGCTATTAACCCAGGTAACTCTGGTGGCCCACTAATCAATATTCAAGGACAGGTTATCGGAATTACCTCAAGTAAAATTGCCACAAATGGAGGAACATCTGTAGAAGGTCTTGGTTTTGCAATCCCTGCAAATGATGCTATCAATATTATTGAACAATTGGAAAAGAACGGAAAAGTGACTCGTCCAGCTTTGGGAATTCAAATGGTCAATCTCTCAAATATTAATACAAGTGATATTAGAAGACTGAATATTCCAAGCAGTGTAACATCTGGTGTAGTTGTTCGTTCTGTGCAAAGTAATATGCCTGCAAATGGTCACCTTGAAAAATACGATGTTATTACAAAAGTAGATGACAAAGACATCGCTTCATCAACAGACTTACAAAGTGCTCTTTACAATCATTCTATCGGAGACACCATTAAGATAACTTACTATCGTAACGGTAAAGAAGAAACTACATCTATTAAACTTGACAAGAGTTCAGGCGATTTAGAATCTTAATTGACATCTATGTAAAGAAAGCTTTACATAAGAGAAAAGATGTGTTAGTGTAGAATCATGGAAAAATTTGAAATGATTTCTATCACGGATATACAAAAAAATCCCTATCAACCTCGAAAAGAATTTGATGGAGAAAAACTACATGAACTAGCACAGTCTATCAAAGAAAATGGGGTCATTCAACCGATTATTGTTCGTCAATCTCCTGTTATTGGTTATGAAATCCTTGCAGGAGAGAGACGCTATCGCGCTTCACTTTTAGCTGGTCTAACGTCTATCCCAGCTGTTGTTAAACAACTTTCAGACCAAGAGATGATGGTCCAGTCCATCATTGAAAATTTACAAAGAGAAAATTTAAATCCAATAGAAGAAGCACGCGCCTATGAATCTCTTGTAGAGAAAGGATTTACCCATGCTGAAATTGCAGATAAAATGGGCAAGTCTCGTCCATATATCAGCAACTCCATTCGTTTGCTTTCCTTACCAGAACAGATTATCTCAGAAGTAGAAAATGGCAAACTATCACAAGCTCATGCGCGTTCTCTAGTTGGGTTGAATAAGGAACAACAAGACTATTTCTTTCAACGAATTATAGAGGAAGACATTTCTGTAAGGAAGTTAGAAGCTCTTCTGACAGAGAAAAAACAAAAGAAACTTCAAAAAACGAATCATTTCATACAAAATGAAGAAGAACAGTTAAAAAAACTACTCGGATTAGATGTAGAAATCAAACTGTCTAAAAAAGATAGCGGAAAAATCATTATTGCTTTCTCAAATCAAGAAGAATACAGTAGAATTATCAACAGCCTGAAATAAGGCTGTTCTTTTATTTTTTTATCTCACAATGTTATCCACTCTTTTTTTTAATAAAAAGCTTAATAAATCAAAAGTTTCTGATTTTATCCCCAACCTGTGGATAAAACTTGATAACATTGTGGATTAATTTTCACAGCTTGTGGAAAATTCTTGCTATCTATGGTAAAATAAGTCTAACATTAAACTTTTAAATAGTAAAGGAGGAGAATGGATTGAAAGAAAAACAATTTTGGAATCGTATATTAGAATTTGCTCAAGAAAGATTAACTCGATCCATGTATGATTTCTATGCTATTCAAGCTGAACTCATTAAGGTAGAGGAAAATGTTGCCACTATATTTTTACCACGATCTGAAATGGAAATGGTCTGGGAAAAACAACTAAAAGATATCATTGTAGTAGCTGGTTTTGAAATTTATGATGCTGAAATAACTCCCCACTATATTTTCACCAAGCCTAAAGATACGACTATTTCACAAGTTGAAGAAGCTACAAATTCAACTCTTTATGACTATAGTCCAAAGTTAGCATCTATTCCTTATTCGGATACTGGATTAAAAGAAAAGTATACCTTTGATAATTTTATCCAAGGAGATGGAAATGTTTGGGCAGTATCAGCCGCTTTGGCTGTCTCTGAAGATTTGGCTCTGACCTATAACCCTCTTTTTATCTATGGAGGACCTGGCCTTGGTAAGACTCACTTACTCAATGCAATTGGGAATGAGATTTTGAAAAATATTCCTGATGCGCGTGTGAAGTACATCCCTGCTGAAAGCTTTATCAACGACTTTCTTGAACACCTGAGACTTGGTGAAATGGAAAAGTTCAAAAAAACTTACCGTAGTCTTGATCTCTTGTTAATTGATGATATCCAATCGCTGAGTGGAAAAAAAGTTGCAACTCAAGAAGAATTTTTCAATACTTTCAATGTTCTCCATAGCAATCAAAAACAAATTGTTCTGACTAGTGATCGTAGTCCTAAACACTTAGAAGGCCTTGAAGAACGGCTTGTCACGCGATTTAGCTGGGGCTTGACGCAAAACATCACACCACCTGACTTTGAAACACGTATTGCCATTTTACAAAGTAAAACAGAGCATTTAGACTACAATTTCCAAAGTGATACCCTAGAATACCTAGCTGGCCAATTTGATTCAAACGTTCGAGAACTTGAAGGAGCAATCAACGACATCACTTTAATTGCAAGAGTGAAGAAGATTAAGGATATCACTATCGATATCGCTGCAGAAGCCATTAGAGCTCGCAAACAAGATGTTAGCCAAATGCTCGTCATCCCAATTGATAAAATTCAAAATGAAGTTGGTAACTTTTATGGTGTCAGTGTCAAAGAAATGAAGGGAAGTAGACGCCTTCAAAATATTGTTTTAGCCCGTCAAGTAGCTATGTATTTATCTAGAGAACTAACAGATAATAGTCTTCCAAAAATTGGGAAGGAATTTGGTGGAAAAGATCACACAACAGTCATTCATGCCCATGCTAAAATTAAATCTTTGATTGATGAAGACGATAATTTACGTTTAGAAATTGAATCAATCAAAAAGAAAATCAAATAACTTGTGGATAACTCTTGCTTTTTTATCTTTTTTATCCACATTTTTTAAACAAGCTAAAAAACTTGATATGACTTGTTTAAAGTCTGTTTTCCACAGATTTCACAGACTCTATTATTACTATTATCCTTCTAATACTAAAAATAAATAAAGGAGAATCCATGATTCATTTTTCAATTAATAAAAATTTATTTCTACAAGCTTTAAATACTACTAAGAGAGCTATTAGTTCTAAAAATGCCATTCCTATTTTATCAACTGTCAAAATTGACGTGACCAATGAAGGTGTTACTTTAATTGGTTCAAATGGTCAAATTTCAATTGAAAATTTTATTTCTCAAAAAAATGAAGATGCTGGTTTGTTAATTACTTCTTTAGGTTCAATTCTTCTTGAAGCTTCTTTCTTTATCAATGTTGTATCTAGTCTACCTGATGTGACTCTTGATTTTAAAGAAATTGAACAAAATCAAATTGTTTTAACGAGTGGTAAATCAGAAATTACCCTAAAAGGAAAAGATAGCGAACAATATCCACGAATCCAAGAAATTTCAGCAAGCACTCCTTTGGTTCTTGAAACAAAATTACTCAAGAAAATTATCAATGAAACAGCCTTTGCTGCAAGTACACAAGAGAGTCGTCCAATTTTAACAGGTGTTCATTTTGTATTAAGTCAACACAAGGAGCTAAAAACAGTGGCAACAGACTCTCATCGTCTAAGCCAGAAAAAATTAACGCTTGAGAAAAATAGTGATGATTTTGATGTTGTCATTCCTAGCCGTTCTCTACGCGAATTTTCAGCAGTATTTACAGACGATATTGAAACTGTAGAGATTTTCTTTGCCAACAATCAAATCCTCTTTAGAAGCGAAAATATTAGCTTTTATACTCGTTTGTTAGAAGGTAACTATCCTGATACAGATCGTTTGATTCCAACAGACTTTAACACTACTATTACTTTTGATGTGGTAAACTTACGCCAGTCAATGGAGCGTGCTCGTCTTTTATCAAGTGCGACTCAAAATGGTACTGTGAAACTTGAAATTAAAGATGGGATTGTTAGCGCCCATGTTCACTCTCCAGAAGTTGGTAAAGTAAACGAAGAAATCGATACTGATCAGGTTACTGGTGAAGATTTGACTATTAGTTTCAACCCAACTTACTTGATTGATTCCCTTAAAGCTTTAAATAGCGAAAAGGTGACTATTAGCTTTATCTCAGCTGTTCGTCCATTTACTCTTGTGCCAGCAGATACTGACGAGGACTTCATGCAGCTCATTACACCAGTTCGTACAAATTAAGTTAAAGAGGTTGAGCCTAGCTCGCCTCTTTTATGATATAATCGAAAAAGAAAAGGAGAGTAGTATGTATCAAGTTGGAAATTTTGTTGAAATGAAAAAACCACATGCTTGCACCATCAAGTCAACAGGTAAAAAGGCCAATCGTTGGGAAATTACACGTGTAGGAGCAGATATCAAAATTAAATGTAGTAATTGTGACCATGTTGTCATGATGGGGCGCTATGATTTTGATCGAAAAATGAATAAAATTATTGACTGATACTCAATGAAAATCAAAGAGCAAACTAGGAAGCTAGCCGCAGGCTGCTCAAAACACTGTTTTGAGGTTGCAGATAGAACTGACGAAGTCAGTAATATCTATACGGCAAGGCGACGTTGACGTGGTTTGAAGAGATTTTCGAAGAGTATGAGAACCCTTAGTTAGAGGGTTAGCAAGTTTTCCCTTTTTGTGTTATAATATTAGGGATTGAAATGAAAACGGAGAATGAGAAAATATGGCTTTAACAGCAGGTATCGTTGGTTTGCCAAACGTTGGTAAATCAACACTATTTAATGCAATTACAAAAGCAGGAGCAGAGGCAGCAAACTACCCATTTGCGACGATTGATCCAAACGTTGGAATGGTAGAAGTTCCAGATGAACGCCTCCAAAAACTAACTGAAATGATTACTCCTAAAAAGACAGTTCCAACAACATTTGAATTTACAGATATTGCAGGGATTGTAAAAGGAGCTTCAAAAGGAGAAGGACTAGGAAATAAATTCTTGGCCAATATCCGTGAAGTAGATGCGATTGTTCATGTAGTTCGTGCTTTTGATGATGAAAATGTCATGCGCGAGCAAGGACGTGAAGATGCCTTTGTGGATCCACTTGCGGATATTGATACCATTAACCTGGAATTGATTCTTGCTGACTTAGAATCAGTCAATAAACGTTATGCGCGTGTAGAAAAGATGGCACGTACGCAAAAAGATAAAGAATCTGTGGCAGAATTCAATGTTCTTCAAAAGATTAAACCAGTCCTTGAAGATGGAAAATCAGCTCGAACTATTGAATTTACAGATGAGGAGCAAAAGGTTGTCAAAGGTCTCTTCCTTTTGACGACTAAACTAGTGCTCTATGTTGCCAATGTGGACGAGGATGTGGTTTCAGATCCTGACTCTATCGACTATGTTAAACAAATTCGTGAATTTGCAGCGACAGAAAATGCTGAAGTAGTTGTTATTTCTGCGCGTGCTGAGGAAGAAATTTCTGAGTTAGACGATGAAGATAAGCAAGAGTTTCTTGAAGCACTTGGGTTGACAGAATCAGGCGTTGACAAGTTGACTCGTGCTGCTTACCATTTGCTTGGATTGGGAACTTACTTCACAGCTGGTGAAAAAGAAGTTCGCGCTTGGACCTTCAAGCGTGGTATGAAGGCTCCTCAAGCAGCTGGGATTATCCACTCAGACTTTGAAAAAGGATTTATTCGTGCAGTAACCATGTCATATGAGGATCTAGTGAAATACGGATCTGAAAAGGCTGTAAAAGAAGCTGGACGCTTGCGTGAAGAAGGAAAAGAATATATCGTTCAAGATGGCGATATTATGGAATTCCGCTTTAATGTCTAAAAAAATTAATGAATAGTGTCAATTAGGTTGGAAAAAAATTCCAACCCTTTTGGCTTTTGAAAGGAAAAATAAATGACCAAATTACTTGTAGGATTAGGAAATCCAGGGGATAAATATTTTGAAACAAAACACAATGTTGGATTTATGTTGATTGACCAACTAGCGAAGAAACAGAATGTCACTTTTACACACGATAAGATATTTCAAGCTGATCTAGCATCTTTTTTCTTCAATGGAGAAAAAATTTATCTTGTTAAACCAACGACCTTTATGAATGAAAGTGGAAAAGCAGTTCATGCTTTATTGACTTACTATGGTTTGGATATTGAAGATTTACTCATCATTTACGATGATCTTGACATGGAAGTTGGAAAGATTCGTTTAAGAGCAAAAGGCTCAGCAGGTGGTCATAATGGTATCAAGTCTATTATTCAACATATTGGAACTCAGGTCTTTAACCGTGTTAAGATTGGAATTGGAAGACCTAAAAATGGAATGTCAGTTGTTCACCATGTTTTGAGTAAGTTTGACAAGGATGATTATATCGGTATTTTACAGTCTATTGACAAAGTTGACGATGCTGTAAACTATTATTTACAAAAGAAAAATTTTGAGAAAACAATGCAGAGGTATAACGGATAAATGGTGACCTTATTAGATTTATTCTTAGAAAATAATCAGATCAAAAAATGGCATCAAAATCTGACAGATAAGAAAAGACAACTAATACTTGGTTTATCAACGTCTACTAAGGCTCTTGCAATTGCTAGTAGTTTGAGACAGGAAGATAAGATTGTGTTATTGACGTCAACTTATGGAGAAGCCGAAGGACTTGTTAGTGATCTTATATCTATCTTGGGTGAGGAACTTGTCTATCCATTTTTGGTAGATGACTCCCCTATGGTCGAGTTTTTGATGTCTTCACAAGAAAAAATCATTTCACGGGTTGAAGCCTTGCGTTTTTTGACTGATTCATCTAAGAAAGGGATTTTAGTTTGTAATATCGCAGCAAGCCGATTGATTTTACCGTCTCCCAATGTATTCAAAGATAGTATTATAAAAATCTCAGTTGGTGAAGAATATGACCAACATGCACTTATCCATCAGTTAAAAGAGGTAGACTATCGAAAAGTTACTCAAGTACAAACTCAGGGCGAATTTAGTCTGCGAGGAGATATTTTAGATATTTTTGAAATATCTCAGTTAGAACCTTGCCGAATTGAGTTTTTTGGTGATGAAGTCGATGGTATTAGGTCATTTGAAGTCGAAACACAATTATCGAAAGAAAATCAGACAGAACTCACCATCTTTCCAGCTAGTGATATGCTTTTGAGAGAAAAGGATTATCAACGAGGTCAGTCAGCTTTAGAAAAACAAATTTCAAAGACCTTATCACCTATTTTAAAATCATACTTAGAAGAAATTCTTTCAAGTTTTCATCAAAAACAAATTCATTTAGATTCTAAGAAGTTTTTATCTTTGTGTTATGACAAGACATGGACTGTTTTTGACTATATTGAAAAAGATACCCCAGTATTCTTTGATGATTATCAGAAATTGATGAATCAGTATGAAGTCTTTGAAAGGGAGTTAGCACAATACTTTACAGAAGAATTACAGAACAGTAAAGCATTTTCTGAGATGCAGTATTTTGCAGATACAGAGCAAATCTATAAAAAACAGAGTCCGGTTACCTTTTTCTCTAACCTGCAAAAGGGGTTAGGAAATCTCAAGTTTGATCAAATTTATCAATTTAATCAATATCCCATGCAAGAGTTTTTCAATCAATTTTCTTTTCTAAAAGAAGAAATTGAGCGATACAAAAAAATGAATTACACTATTATTCTTCAGTCTAGCAATTCAATGGGAAGTAAAACATTGGAGGATGTTTTAGAGGAATATCAGATTAAATTAGATTCCAGAGATAAGTCAAGTATCTGTAAAGAATCTGTAAACTTAATCGAGGGTAATCTCAGACATGGTTTTCATTTTGTAGATGAAAAGATTTTATTGATAACTGAACATGAGATTTTTCAAAAGAAATTAAAACGTCGTTTTCGAAGACAACATGTTTCAAACGCAGAGAGATTAAAAGATTACAATGAACTTGAAAAAGGAGATTACGTTGTTCACCATATCCATGGAATTGGTCAATATCTAGGGATTGAAACAATTGAAATCAAAGGGATTCACCGTGATTATGTTAGTGTTCAATACCAAAACGGGGATCAAATCTCTATCCCAGTGGAACAAATTCATCTACTTTCCAAATACGTTTCAAGTGACGGTAAAGCACCTAAACTCAATAAATTAAATGATGGTCATTTCAAAAAAGCAAAGCAAAAAGTTAAGAACCAGGTAGAGGATATAGCTGACGATTTAATTAAACTTTATTCTGAACGCAGCCAGTTGAAGGGTTTTGCTTTCTCAGCTGATGATGAGGATCAACATGCTTTTGATGATGCCTTCCCTTATGTTGAAACGGATGATCAACTTCGTAGTGTTGAGGAAATCAAGAGAGATATGCAGGCTTCTCAACCAATGGATCGACTTTTAGTTGGGGATGTTGGTTTTGGAAAGACTGAAGTTGCTATGCGTGCAGCCTTTAAGGCAGTCAATAATCACAAACAGGTTGTCGTTCTCGTTCCGACGACGGTTTTAGCGCAACAGCACTATACGAATTTTAAGGAAAGATTCCAAAATTTTGCAGTTAATATTGATGTGTTGAGTCGCTTTAGAAGTAAAAAAGAGCAGACTGAAACACTTGAAAAATTGAAAAAGGGTCAAGTTGATATTTTGATTGGAACACATCGTGTTTTGTCAAAAGATGTTGTATTTGCTGATTTGGGCTTGATGATTATTGATGAGGAACAGCGATTTGGTGTCAAGCATAAGGAAACCTTGAAAGAACTGAAAAAACAAGTAGATGTCCTGACCTTGACAGCAACGCCAATTCCTCGTACCCTTCACATGTCTATGCTGGGAATCAGAGATTTGTCTGTTATTGAAACTCCGCCGACTAATCGTTATCCAGTGCAAACCTATGTTTTAGAAAAGAATGATAGTGTGATTCGTGATGCTGTCTTGCGTGAAATGGAGCGTGGAGGTCAAGTTTACTATCTTTACAATAAAGTTGACACGATTGACCAGAAGGTTTCCGAATTACAGGAGTTGATTCCAGAGGCTTCGATTGGGTATGTTCATGGGCAAATGAGTGAGATTCAGTTAGAAAATACTCTACTGGATTTCATTGAAGGTCAGTATGATATTTTAGTGACGACTACCATTATTGAGACAGGGGTGGACATTCCAAATGCTAATACTTTATTTATTGAGAATGCGGACCATATGGGCTTGTCAACCTTGTATCAGTTAAGAGGAAGAGTCGGTCGTAGTAATCGTATTGCTTATGCCTATCTCATGTATCGTCCAGAAAAATCAATCAGTGAAGTCTCCGAGAAGAGATTAGAAGCGATCAAAGGATTTACAGAATTGGGCTCTGGATTTAAGATTGCAATGCGAGATCTTTCGATTCGCGGAGCAGGAAATCTTTTAGGAAAATCCCAGTCTGGTTTCATTGATTCTGTTGGTTTTGAATTGTATTCGCAGTTATTGGAGGAAGCTATTGCTAAACGACATGGTAATGGGAACACAAAAACCAAAGGGAATTCTGAGTTGATTTTACAAATTGATGCCTATCTTCCTGATACTTATATTTCTGATCAACGACATAAGATTGAAATTTACAAGAAAATTCGTCAAATTGACAACCGTGTCAACTACGAAGAATTACAAGAAGAGTTGATGGACCGATTTGGAGAGTACCCAGACGTGGTAGCCTATCTTTTAGAGATTGGTTTGGTTAAGTCTTATCTTGATAGGGTCTTTGTTCAACGTGTGGAACGAAAAGAAAATAAGATTACAGTTCAATTTGAAAAAATTACTCAGCGACTGTTCTTGGCTCAAGATTATTTTAAAGCTTTATCCGCAACGAACTTAAAAGCAGCTATAGCTGAGAATAAGGGATTAATGGAAGTTGTATTTGATGTTCGAAACAAGAAGGACTATGAAATTTTAGAAGGTCTGCTCATTTTTGGAGAAAGTTTATTAGAGATAAAAGTGTCGAAAGAAGGCAATTCTCTTTAACATTTTTCTTCTATAAAATGGAGAAAAATGGTACAATAATAATTTGAGGTAATAAAAATGAGATTAGATAAATATTTAAAAGTATCAAGAATTATCAAGCGTCGTACAGTCGCAAAAGAAGTAGCAGATAAAGGCAGAATCAAGGTAAATGGAATCTTGGCCAAAAGTTCAACGGATTTGAAAGTTAATGACCAAGTTGAAATTCGCTTTGGCAATAAGTTGCTACTTGTAAAAGTACTGGAGATGAAAGATAGTACAAAAAAAGAAGATGCAGCAGGCATGTATGAAATTATCAGTGAAACACGGGTAGAAGAAAATGTCTAAAAATATCGTACAATTGAATAATTCTTTTATTCAAAATGAACATCAACGTCGTCGCTATCTGATGAAGGAACGACAAAAACGGAATCGTTTCATGGGTTGGGTTCTTATTTTGATGATTTTATTGTTCATTTTACCAACTTATAATCTTGCTCAAAGTTATCACCAATTACTCCAAAGACGTCAACAGTTATCAGACTTGCAAACTCAGTATCAAAACTTGAGTGAGGAAAAGGAGAAAGAGACAGCTTTTGCTACAAAGTTGAAAGATGAAGATTACGCTGCTAAATATATGCGTGCAAAATATTATTATTCTAAGAATCGGGAAGCTGTTTATACGATTCCTGACTTGCTTCCAAGGTGATGAAATGGAAAATTTATTAGACGTAATTGAGCAATTTTTGAGTCTATCGGATGAAAAACTAGAAGAGTTGTCTGATAAAAATCAACTATTGCGTTTACAAGAAGAAAAGGAAAGGAAGAATGCGTAAATTCTTAATTATTTTGTTGCTACCAAGTTTTTTGACAGTTTCAAAAGTCGTTAGCACAGAAAAAGAAGTTGTATATACTTCGAAAGAAATTTATTACCTTTCACAATCTGACTTTGGTATTTATTTTAGAGAAAAATTAAGTTCTCCCATGGTTTATGGAGAGGTTCCTGTTTATGCGAATGAAGATTTAGTAGTGGAATCTGGAAAATTGACTCCCCAAACAAGTTTTCAAATAACCGAGTGGCGTTTAAATAAACAAGGAATTCCAGTATTTAAGTTATCCAATCATCAATTTATTGCTGCAGACAAACGATTTTTATATGATCAGTCAGAGGTAACTCCAACAATAAAAAAAGTATGGTTAGAATCTGATTTTAAACTGTATAACAGTCCTTATGATTTAAAAGAAGTGAAATCATCCTTATCAGCTTATTCGCAAGTTTCAATTGATAAGACCATGTTTGTAGAAGGGAAAGAATTTCTACATATTGATCAAGTTGGATGGGTAGATAAGGAATTAACTTCTGAAGAAGATAATCGGATGAATAAAGTGCAAGAAATATTATCTGAAAAATATCAGAAAGCTTCTTTCTCTATTTATGTTAAGCAACTGACTACTGGAAAAGAAGCTGGTATCAATCAAGATGAAAAGATGTATGCAGCTAGCATTTTAAAATTACCTTATCTCTACTATACGCAAGAAAAAATAAATGAGGGTCTTTATCAGTTAGACACGACTGTAAAATACGTATCAGCAGTCAATGATTTTCCAGGTTCTTATAAACCAGAGGGAAGTGGTAGTCTCCCTAAAAAAGAGGATAATAAAGAGTATTCTATAAAGGACTTAATCACAAAAGTATCTAAAGAATCGGATAATGTAGCTCATAATCTATTGGGATATTACATTTCAAATCAATCTGATGCTATATTCAAATCCAAGATGTCTGCCATTATGGGAGATGATTGGGATCCAAAAGAAAAATTGATTTCTTCTAAAATGGCTGGGAAAGTTATGGAAGCTATTTATAATCAAAATGGATTTGTGCTAGAGTCTTTGACTAAAACAGATTTTGATAATCAGCGAATTGCCAAAGGTGTTTCTGTGAAGGTAGCTCATAAAATTGGGGATGCGGACGAATTTAAGCATGATACGGGTGTTGTCTACGCAGATTCTCCATTTATTCTTTCTATTTTCACTAAGAATTCTGATTATGATACAATTTCTCAGATAGCCAAGGATGTTTATGAGGTTCTAAAATGAGAGAACAAGATTTTTTAAATCATTTTCTCAAGAAGGGATATTTCAAAAAGCATACTAAGGTGGTGCTAGCTCTTTCTGGTGGATTAGATTCTATGTTTCTATTTAAGGTATTATCTACTTATCAAAAAGAGTTAGAAATTGAATTGATTCTAGCTCATGTGAATCATAAGCAGAGAGTAGAATCAGATTGGGAAGAACAGGAATTAAGGAAGTTAGCTGCTGAAGCAGAGCTTCCTATTTATGTCAGCAATTTTTTAGGTGAATTTTCAGAAGCCCGTGCTCGATATTTTCGTTATGATTTTTTTCAAGAGGTCATGAAAAAGACAGGTGCGACAGCCTTAGTCACTGCTCACCATGCTGATGATCAGGTGGAAACGATTTTGATGCGTTTGATTCGAGGTACTCGTTTGCGCTATCTATCAGGAATTAAGGAGAAGCAAGTAGTCGGAGAGATAGAAATCATTCGCCCCTTCTTGCATTTTCAGAAAAAAGACTTTCCACAAATTTTTCACTTTGAAGATACATCAAATAAGGAAAATCATTATTTTCGCAATCGTATTCGAAATTCTTATTTACCAGATTTAGAAAAAGAAAATCCTCGATTTAGAGATGCAATCTTAAGTATCGGCAATGAAATTTTAGATTATGACTTAGCTATAACTGAATTATCTCACAATATTGATGTGGAAAATTTACAGCAGTTATTTTCTTATTCTGAGTCAACACAAAGAATTTTACTGCAAACTTATCTGAATCATTTTCCAGATTTGAATCTTACAAAATCTCAGTTTGAAGAAGTTAGACAAATTTTAAAAACTCAAAGCCAGTATCGTCATCCGCTTAAAAATGGCTATGAATTGATAAAAGAGTACCAACGGTTTCAGATTTGTAAAATCAGTCCTCAGTCTGATGAAAAGGAAGATGAACTTGTGTTACACTATCAAAATCAGGTATCTTACCAAGGTTATTTATTTTCCTTTGGACTTCCTTTAGAAGGTGAATCAATTCAACAAATACCTGTTTCACGCGAAACATCCATACACATTCGTCATCGAAAAACAGGAGATGTTTTGATTCAAAATGGGCATAGAAAAAAACTCAGACGTCTATTTATTGATTTGAAAATCCCTATGGAAAAGCGAAAATCAGCTCTGATTATTGAGCAATTTGGTGAAATTGTCTCAATTTTGGGAATTGCGACCAGTAATTTGAGTAAAAACACGAAAAATGATATAATGAACACTGTACTTTATATAGAAAAAATAGATAGGTAAAAAAATGTTAGAAAACGATATTAAAAAAATCCTCGTTTCACACGATGAAATTACAGAAGCGGCTAAAAAATTAGGTGCTCAATTAACCAAGGACTATGCAGGAAAAAATCCAATTTTAGTTGGGATTTTAAAAGGATCTATTCCTTTTATGGCTGAATTGGTTAAACATATTGATACACATATTGAAATGGACTTCATGATGGTTTCTAGCTACCATGGTGGAACAGCAAGTAGTGGTGTCATCAATATCAAGCAAGATGTAACTCAAGATATTAAAGGAAGACATGTTCTATTTGTAGAAGATATCATTGATACAGGTCAAACTTTGAAGAATTTGCGAGATATGTTTATTGCAAGAGAAGCAGCTTCTGTTAACATTGCAACCTTGTTGGATAAACCAGAAGGACGTGTTGTAGAAATTGAGGCAGACTATACCTGCTTTACTATCCCAAATGAGTTTGTAGTAGGTTATGGTTTAGACTACAAAGAAAATTATCGTAATCTTCCTTATGTTGGAGTATTGAAAGAAGAAGTGTATTCAAATTAGAAAGAACAATTTTTAATGAAAAAACAAAATAATGGTTTAATTAAAAATCCTTTTCTATGGTTATTACTTATTTTTCTCCTAGTTACAGGTTATCAGTATTTTAGTACAGGTAGTGTTGCAGGGAAAAGTGAGCAAATTAATTATACAGAATTGGTAAAAGAAATTACCGATGACAATGTAAAAGAATTGACTTACCAACCAAATGGTAGTGTTATCGAGGTTTCGGGTGTCTATAAAAATCCTAAAACAAGTAAAGAAGAAACAGGCATTCAGTTCTTTTCTCCATCTGCTACAACAGTAGAGAAATTTTCAAGTATTATTCTTCCTTCAGATACTACGGTATCAGAATTGCAAAAGCTTGCTTCTGACCATAAGGCGGCAGTAACTATTAAGCATGAAAGTTCAAGTGGTATGTGGATTAATATTCTTGTATCCATTGTGCCATTCGGTATTCTATTCTTCTTCCTATTCTCTATGATGGGAAATATGGGAGGAAATAATAGTCGTAACCCGATGAGTTTTGGACGTAGTAAGGCTAAAGCTGCAAATAAAGAAGATATTAAAGTAAGATTTTCAGATGTTGCTGGAGCTGAGGAAGAAAAACAAGAACTGGTTGAAGTTGTTGAATTCTTAAAAGATCCAAAACGATTTACAAAACTTGGGGCTCGTATTCCAGCAGGTGTCCTTCTGGAGGGACCTCCGGGAACAGGTAAGACGTTGCTTGCTAAAGCAGTCGCCGGAGAAGCAGGTGTTCCATTCTTTAGTATCTCAGGTTCTGACTTTGTAGAAATGTTTGTCGGAGTTGGAGCTAGTCGTGTTCGTTCTCTTTTTGAAGATGCCAAAAAAGCAGCACCAGCTATTATCTTTATCGATGAAATTGATGCTGTTGGACGTCAACGTGGAGTCGGTCTCGGCGGAGGTAATGACGAACGTGAACAAACCTTGAACCAACTTTTGATTGAGATGGATGGTTTTGAGGGAAATGAAGGGATTATCGTCATCGCTGCGACAAACCGTTCAGATGTACTTGACCCTGCCCTTTTGCGTCCAGGACGTTTTGATAGAAAAGTATTGGTTGGCCGTCCTGATGTTAAGGGGCGCGAAGCAATCTTGAAAGTTCATGCTAAGAACAAGCCTTTAGCAGAAGATGTAGATTTGAAATTAGTTGCTCAACAAACTCCAGGTTTTGTTGGTGCTGATTTAGAGAATGTATTGAATGAAGCGGCTTTAGTCGCTGCTCGTCGCAATAAATCAATAATTGATGCCTCAGATATTGATGAAGCAGAAGATAGAGTTATTGCTGGTCCTTCTAAGAAAGATAAGACAGTTTCACAAAAAGAACGTGAATTGGTTGCTTACCATGAGGCTGGACATACCATTGTTGGTCTAGTCTTATCGAATGCCCGCGTTGTCCATAAGGTTACAATTGTACCACGTGGCCGTGCAGGTGGTTACATGATTGCACTTCCTAAGGAAGATCAAATGCTTCTATCTAAAGAAGATATGAAAGAGCAATTGGCTGGTTTAATGGGTGGACGTGTAGCTGAAGAAATCATCTTTAATGTCCAAACGACAGGAGCTTCAAATGACTTTGAACAAGCTACACAGATGGCTCGTGCAATGGTTACAGAGTACGGTATGAGTGAAAAACTTGGTCCGGTACAATATGAGGGTAATCATGCCATGTTTGGTGCACAAAGCTCTCAAAAATCAATTTCAGAACAAACAGCTTATGAAATTGACGAAGAGGTTCGTTCATTATTGAATGAAGCACGAAATAAAGCTGCTGAAATTATTCAGTCAAATCGTGAAACTCACAAGTTGATTGCAGAAGCATTATTGAAATACGAAACATTGGATAGTACACAAATTAAATCTCTTTACGAAACAGGAAAGATGCCTGAAACAGTAGAAGAAGAATCACATGCACTATCCTATGATGAAGTAAAGTCAAAAATGAATGATGAAAAATAACCCTGAGAGAGGCAAGACCTCTCTTTTTTGTGCAGTTGAGGAGCTAAAGGGTGCAGAATGGATGAAATGTGCTAAAAGTGTTTTTGAATTTGTTAGACTGTACACAGAAAGGGGAAGATTATGCTTAAAGAATTGTATAAAGAAGTCCAGGGAATTGTATATAAGAGTAGAAATGAATATTACCTTCATTTGTGGGAGTTATCGGACTGGGATCAAGAGGGAATGATTTGCCTACATGAATTGATTAGTAGCGAAGAAGGGCTAGTAGACGATATTCCTCGTTTACGTAAATACTTCAAAACAAAATTCCGGAATCGAATTCTAGATTATCTCCGTAAACAAGAAAGTCAAAAACGGAGATATGATAAAGAGCTTTATGAAGAAGTGGGTGAGATAAGTCATCGTATAAGTGAGGGAGGACTCTGGCTAGACGATTATTATCTCTTTCATGAAACACTAAGAAATTATAGAGGTAAACAAAATAAAGAGCAACAAGAAGAGTTAGAACGCGTCTTAAGAGATGAACGCTTCCGAGGGCGTCAAAGAGTGTTAAGAGACTTACGTATTGTGTTTAAAGAGTTTGACATCCGTACTCATTAGGAATTCATGCAAAAAAGTAAAAAAAGTTTAAAAAAGGTGTTGACAAAAAACAAAAAGCCGGTATAATAGTAAGAGTTGAAAATAACAGCTCA